>JAYRFD010000001.1:0-5538 GCA_041908565.1 Polyangia bacterium
AGGTGAGCAGGAAGGAAGGCTAGTCTTCGTCGGAGGAGTCGCTCAAGGCGCCCAAGGCCGCGCCGGCAACAATGGCACCGATCGCCAAGCCGGTCTCTAGGTTGCTGGGGGGCGGCTCGTCGGGTTCGTCGCCTTCGTCCTCTGGTTCGGGCTCTGGCGGAAGCTCGCCTTTGCGCACCGCAAACAGCGCCCAGTCCTGCTTGCCGCCGCTGAGCTTGTTGCCGCAGTAGGTGCAGGTCACAGCGTCGGACGTAATCAGCTGTCCACCGCACTGCGGGCAGTCCAACGAGCACATGCCGCGCTTGAACTTGGCGTGCTGCGGTGCATCGGCGGCGCGGGCTAGCTCGAACTCATGGATATCAAACGCGGGCTCTTTTCCGTCGACAGAAGCGCTCCAGCGGATCTCGATGACGGCGCGATCGTGCTTGCGCTTGTCGTGATCTTCCACGGGATCCAAGGACTTCAGCTCGACGCTGCCGACCGCGACATCGCGCAGCTTGGCGGGCTTTAGCTGCAGCACCGATGCGACGATGTCATCCGTCGGATCTTTCATGCAGAAGCGGGCCAGCTTTTCACGCTTGCCACTGCTGCGCGCTTCGATCCACTTCCAGAAGATAACGGACGCGCGGTCTTCCAGTTCCTGTCGGCTGATGGTCGCATCGCGTCCGCGTAGCTCGGCCAAGCCAGGCAGATCGTCGAGTGCGGCGCCCGGTCGCCACTCTTCGGGCTGCGTGATTTCGGCCAGCACCCAGTCGTGCTCGCCCGAGTTGATCAGCGCCTGACAGTAGTCGCACTTGACGACATCGCCGGTCGGTAGCTGCGCGCCGCAGTTGGGACACTGCCCTTCAAGAGCCGGTACGCCCTTCTTGGACTTCTTGCCGCGTCGACGGATGAAGGACCAGACCTCGTGATACTGATCCAGTTTCTGGCTGCGCAGGGTGCGCTGCACTTTGTCATCGGGAGTGCCCAGCTGCACATTGGTGTCGCGGGCGGCGCCGACGATGCGGACGTGCAGCGTATCCCACAGCTCATCGGCTTCGGCGGCCAGGATGTCGGCCGACACGACGCGCCAGTCGCTCATCACGTTGCGCAGACCATCGGCCTTCAAAAGACCCAGCTGGGTGTTGAAGCGCGTGAACACACCGTCTGAGATCAAGCGGCGCGTCGGTCCCATATGCCCACCCAGCCAGGCTTCGTTGACCTTGGCCACCACCGCGCGGGTGCGATCGACGAAGGCCTGCGGTTCGAAGGACTCGTCGCGTTCTTTTAGGGCCCGGATGCCTTCCTGCGCCAGCTTGGGATCGACATCGATCTTGGCGCGCTCCTCGGGACCGCTGCTGCCTTTGCGCCCCTTTAGATACAGGTAAAGCAGTACGCCCACGATGAGAATCAGCACCACCCAGGTGAAGCCATTGCAGCCCGATCCGGACGATCGATACGTCGACGTCGGCACATAGACCGTCGAGGATCCGCCCGAATACCCTGAAGATCCCGAGTAGGACGAAGAAGACGAAGAAGACGACGACGAACCAGACGAGTACGAGCGCGAGCTACTGGATGAGCTAGAGCCAGAGTAGCTACGGCTGCTGGATGAAGAGCTGCGCGTCGACCCCGACGAATAACTGCGCGAAGAGGACGAGGGGGACGATCGATACGACTGCCCACCACCGGGGCGAGCTTCGACGTGCGTCCCCACAATCCAGGCACAAAAAGCCAGCAGCAGCGAAAGAATCAGGACTCGCCGCCCTTGCTGCGACAGCGTCGATTTCGGCATGGCCACCATCCTATCGCATCGCGGCCTGTCCGGTTCAGCGGCTCCCCGTAAACTGCGTGACCGACGCGACGGCCAGCGACAGTCTGGACCGTGGTCGGGCGGTCCCCGACGGAACGTGGGCATGTGGGCTGTGATTCGGCGACCTGCTGTACAGCCCTCTTGACACGGTCAGGCCGTCTGGGGAGACTGCTGCATCCTGCTAGCTTTCCTGGATATTCGGAGACACAGATGGCTTCAAACACCGCAGTTAGTTCGCGCCGGCGCTGCCGCAACCACAAGAAGATGGGCGCCGATCGCAAGCGCAAGGAATCCACCCGCTCGACCCTCTCGGCCGCTGAGCTGTTCGCGGCACTGGGCGAGCCTGGCAAGCCCGCCCCCAAGGCCAGCAAGAAGTAACCCCGCCTCGTTCCTCGTCTTCCTGTTTTCCAGCTTCACTGCCGCTTCATTCGCCCGTCCCGCGCATGCCCAAAGCACCGGCATCGCCGTGGACCGTTTTGCGCCCGCGCCGGGTCCCTTGTCCTTTGCCGGAGTCGAAGGGGCCGCGGTGCCGACGCCAGGTCAGCTGTGGTTCGCTGGCGGGCTGTCGTTCGTCGGACGCCCCCTGGTCCTGCGCAACGCCGTGACCCAGCAAGAAGTCGCGGTGCCAGTGCGCTATCGCTTGACCGTCGATGTCGGAGCGGAGCTAGGCGTGTATCGCCAGCGCTTGTCGGTTGGTGTGGCTGCGCCGATTTCGATCTGGCAGACCGGCGATCGCCTGCGCTTGACCGGCAGCAACATGCAGGATGCGCAAGGCGTGTCCGAGCCCCTGGGCACCACCGGTCTTGGCGATCTGCGCTTTCGCGCCAAGGCCTTGCTAACCCCGGTTGATCACCGCGCGGGCCTGGCAATGGTGCTGGAGCTAACGGCCCCCGGCGGCGGGCAGCGTGACTTCATCGCGACCTCGTCGTTCACCGTAAACCCGCGAGTCGTTGGATCGTTCCGGCATCGCGTGCTGGCCTTTGGTGGTCAGCTGGGCGTGCGCTTCGCATCGCAGCGGCCGCTGTATCAGACGCTTCTGCACAACCAGCTTGAATGGGGCGCTGCGTTCGCCGGCAAGATTCCGGTGCGACGGGTGGGCCTGGCGCTGGTAACTGAAGCGGCGGGCCAGGTCAACTTGGTGGGCGGCAGCTACGTGCAAGGGACCGAGCTACGCGGCATCGTGCGGCTGGGCTGGCTGCGCGGCGCCATCGATCTGGGCGGTAGCGCTGGCTTTGGCGAGCTGGCTCCGGCGTTTCGCGCCTTCGTCGTTCTGCGCGGGCACATGCCCGATCCCAAAGCGACGGTCTGTCCCGCCGAAGCGCTGACCTTCTGAGCAGTCCTTAGCGCTTCGCCGTCGCTGGCTGTCGCGTCGAAGAAGGCGTCGGCGCAGTCGGGGCTGGCGTATCCGCGCGCAGAATGGCATCCACCGCCGATCCACGACCGGGCAGCACGTCGACGGTGTTCAGGTAGTCCTGATAGCCGGTCTTGTGCACGACGATGTCGTGTTCGCCCACCGATGCCGGGCGGCGATACGGTGTGACGCCTCGCTTGCGACCGTCGATCAGGACCTCGGCCCCGGCTGGCTGCGAGCTGATTTCCAGCAAGCCAAGCGGCCGCTGCGGTGCCTGTCGCAAGGCCTGCGAGACCAGAAAAGCCAGGCGCTTGCCAAGCTCGGCCTCTGGCCCGGACGCGTCGCGCTGCAAGGCAAAGTCGCCGGTCTCTGCATCGAACAAGCGCAGGGTCATCGGCGCCGCGACATCGGCGCTGGTCAGCTGCACGCTGACGACAAAACGCAGTGCGTGGGCGCTGGTTAGCTCTTCCAGACAGGCCGCAGACTCGCTGCACGCCGCGGGCATGGGCACCGGATCGATGGCTCCGTGTTCCCCCAGCGCGACCTGTCGTTCGGCATGAATCCCAGCCAAGGCGGCTTGTCGAACCGAAGCGGGTGCACTGGCCGGCTCGATGACCAAGCCCACTGCATTTAGCAGCGTCGCTTCGGGCGCATTCAAGCGAGGCCAGCGAACCAGCGTCGCGCGGCCTGCTTTCACCGACACATCGACCGGCAGAAGCGCCTTGCCTTGCTGCAGCACCAGCTTGTGAGCGCCCTCGGGTAGCAGCAGCTTCTGCGGCAGCGATCCCGAAGGACGACCATCGACAGAAAGCGCGGCCTGCTTGGCCCACCATGGCGGCACGACGATGACTTCTCCCGTCGCGGCTGCATGACTTGGCGCGGCCGTACCACAAACGAAACAGCACAGCAGCGCCAGCCACCTGGCACTGCGCAGAAGGCCCACGGAAAGCGGCCAGCGGACTCTGGTCCCACCCGTCACTTGCATTCCCCCACAGACACCTTTTCGTTGCGGCCCACCGTCACCGTGCGGGTATCGCCCGCCGACAGCGGAATGACCTGTTCACCTGGAGTCACCCACAGCAGGGTCGTTTCGCACTTCCCACGCTTGGTGCGCTTGATCTGCACGCGCCCCAACTTCTTGCTGAGATCTTTGATGGCACGCGCGATGTAGTCGCGCTGCTCGCTGGTGCCGCCCTTTTTCTTTTCGATGCGCTGAAACTCGTTCATCGCATCGGCCTGCTGCCCCTGTTCTTCGTAGGTGCGGCCCAGGTAGAAGGCAAGCTCATAGGCGATCGGCGCGCAGACCTTGCTCGATTGACGCCCACACTGACTGCTCAGGCGCTCGAGCGTCTTCTGCGCCCGACGGTAATCCTGCTTCTTGAAGCTGTCGCGCCCGCTCTTGAGCAAGCCCTGCAGCGGATCGCCATCCGTCTTTTCGCCGTCGGTTCCAGTCTTGCCAGGCTCGCCGCTGGCTTCCGTGCCCGCATCGCTGCCATTGGCCGCCAGTGCGGTCGCAGGGGGCGTGCCCCCATCCACTGCTGGGGAAGAAACAGGCGGAGCAGAAGGAGCAGGTTGCGCAGGCTGCGCATCGCTGCCGGCGTTGGTCTGAGCCGCTTCTTCAACCCGCTTCTGCGCCTGCAAACGCGTAAGCAGCGCGTTGGCGCGGGCGCGCACCGTGCCATCGCTGTCACGCACCAGCTGTTTCAGCACCGACGTCGCCAGGGCAACCCCGGTGCCGCCCTTTTCTTGCGCGATCTCCAGCGCAATTTCCACCACACGCTGCCGCACGCGGCTGTCTGGATCTTTGGCGGCTTGCTCCAGCGCCCGCTTGCGCGTCTCGCCGGCTTGCACACTGAGTGCCTCAAGGGCTGCCGCGCGCACCTCGGCATCTTTGCTTTCCATCATCCCGATCGCATCGGGAGGCGGAGAAAAATCCTGCCCCAAGCGCCGCAGCTGAGCGTAGGCATGCAGTCCCTCCGAGCTGTTCTTCTGTTCCGAGATCGTCTCGCGCAGGACGGGCAGTGATCGGCTGTCGCCCATGTCGGCCAGCTTGCGCGCGGCCAAGCGGCGCACCGGGGCCCCTTTGTCATCCAGCGCCGTGGCGAAGATGGATGCATCGCGCTCGACGGACTGCACCACCTGCAGGCGCTTGCGTTCATCGCCGGCTTTTAGTGCATTGACCAGCGGCGTGCGCTGACTGTCATCGCCCAGCAGCAGCAGACCTGCGCGGGCCGGAAGTTCATCGCTTGCCTCACCTTGCAGCAGCACCTTGTTCAGCAAGCCACTCGCTTCGGTGCGGGCGCTGGTCAAGCCTCGCTCTCCCAGCCGGCGGCCAACGGTCGCGACCGATCGAATGACCTCGTGACGCACCCCGATGTCGGTGTCGTCGATGCCG
>JAYRFD010000002.1:0-8999 GCA_041908565.1 Polyangia bacterium
ATGAAACCATCGATCTGCGACGACAGCCAGCCGCCCGAATCGCCGAGCTGATCCACAAAGGCGAACAGGCCCTGAACATCGAGTTCCGCCAGCGCGACAGCTTCATCATGGAAGCGCGCGGCAGCTTCCTGACCGCGCAGGCCCTGTGTTACGAGTGCGCCCGCAAGGAAGGTGTCGTCGAGACGGAGAGACGTCGACGCACCTTGGTATCGGCGCCTGGAGACTACGCGCTGGATCGCGTGCAGCAGCAGCTGGCCGAGCGCTTCCATTCCGGCCTGCGTGACTTCGCATCGTTCGACGCACAGCCGCCCCCGCGTGGCGCCAGCTTGTCGCTTCTGTGGATGCTCAGCGAGGCATCCGATCACAGCGTTTCCTTGGCCGCCGCCAGCCACCGCTTTCCCGCGCTGCGCGACGCCTGGGACTGGCTGCGTCAAGACAAGCTGAGCGCGCGCTTTGAACAGGCGCCGCAGCTACGCGAGCTGTTCTATTACAACCGCGACGCGGCCGTGCTGTCGATCGAAGACCCGCGCCTGGACTTCTATCTGCAGCACTTGAACTGGTCGGCGTTTATCCGCGACACCGGACATCGTCCCGATCGCGTGTTCTACAGCCGCACGCGCGGGCTTGAGATCTTTCCTTCCGATTCGCGCGGCATCTCGGGCTTGGTGCAACCCATCTCAGTCCCCGAGGGACACCTGCCGATCTACGAGCTGCCCGAGTCCTACGTCCTGCATCTGTCGGATCTGCACTTCCACAGCTTGTCGCAGGTCGTGCTGTGGCTGGATCAGCTGGAAGCGGATCTGCGCGACAGCCACGCGCTGGCCATTCCGCGCCTGGATGCGATCATCGTCTCGGGCGATATCAGCGACAGTGCCAGCAGCGAACAGTACGATGCCGCCGAGCAGTTTCTGTGGGAGCTACGTCGCAGCTACCTTTTGCCGCCGCATCGCTTGGTCTTGGTGCCCGGCAACCACGATGTCAGCTGGGAACAGTCGCGCGCGGCGTATCACGAGGTCGATGCCACGCGTGTCGATCGCGACAAGCTGCGACAAGCCGACGGCGCGTGGACCGAAGAGGGCGGCAAGATCTTCCTGCGCGACGACACGAAGTACATGCAGCGCTTCGCGCCCTTCGCCGATTTTTTCAAGCGCGCGTGCATCCAGGCCTATCCACTTGAAGCCGAGATGCAGTCGACGCTGCACACCTTCCCGCAGATCAAGCTGTTGTTCCTGGGGCTGAATTCGGCCTGGAACTGCGACCATCAGCGCCCGTTCCGCGGACGCGCCAGCGTCCACGCCGCGGCCTTGGCCCAGGCCCTGCGAACGCTGCGGCAAGAGCCAACGTTTGCTGACTGGCTGAAGATCGCCGTCTGGCATCACCCGCCGAATGGCGGGGACGACGATCGCATCCGCGACACGGGCTTTCTGGATCGTCTAAGTCAGGCCGGCTTCCGCTTGGGCCTGCACGGCCACATTCACAGCGCCGGCATCGCATCGCATCGCAGCGATCTGACGCTGGGCGGACGACGTCTGGATCTGCTGGGAGCCGGCACCTTCGGCGCGCCCACCAAGGAATGGCGCAACGGCGTGCCCTTGCAGTATCAGCTTCTGCACATCAAGGGACACCGCTTGACCGTCTATTCGCGCTGCAAAGACAACCCCGAAGGCGTCTGGCGGGCCGACGGTCGCTGGGGCATGGGCAAGGCCGCCTCCGAGTACGTGATCGAGCTTTAGCGCAGGAATCCGCAGGAAGGTCCGCACAAGGCCAAGGACGCGAGTGGCGCGCAGCAGGCGCGTGATGCAGGGCGGGCGATGCGCAAGGGTGATGCGAAGGGGCGATGCGAAAGGGCAGACAGCCCACGCCCCAGGCCAGCCCAGTGGCCGGCCCGGTAGCGTGGCTAGGCGACGACGCGCAGACGCAGCTTGCCTTGTTCGTTTAGCGACGTGACGTATCCAGGCACGTCCGGCAGCTTGCTGGTCAGCGGGTTGTCGAATTCCGGCAGATCCAGATCCTTGTTCTTCGCGTACACCGGGTGACGACCGTGCTTCTTGTACCAGTCCGCGACGGTGGCATTGGCCAGCATCTGTTCGACGATGTTGCGCCAGCCGACGCCGGTGTTGTACGCGCAGAAGCTGATCTCACCAAGCTGCGTGCCGTACGGGATGATGCACATCTCGGTGCGCCGGAAGTCGTAGTTGAACAGATCCTGGAACCACATGCCGGCGACGAACAGCACGCGCCACTTGAACTCGGACGCGTCGGACTCGAACTCGCCGGGCTTGGCGCCACGGTTGCCCGTCTGCGACAGGAACTGCTTGAACAGATCGGTCGCGGTGTAACCCGGCGGCGCCTTGTCCGGTCGGAAGTTGCGCACCAACGCCAAAGCCACCTGCGCCAGCGCCACTTCGCGCGGCATGTTCCCGTCCGCGATCACAAAGATGTCCTTCAGTAGCTGATCGACATCCAAGAACTGCAGCAGCGGCACCATCTGCTTGGTCTCTTTGTTGACGAACAGGATCGTGCCAATGCCACAGTTGGGATGGCAGCCGCAGTTCAGCGTGCCGAACTTCTGCTGGCCGTCCATCAGCATGTCGCCTAGCGCCGAAAACGGTCCCATCGCTGACAGCGGGAACCAGTCGCGCAGCGGCTCGGTCACGCCGGTCTGCGCTTTCACATCGTGCGCCAAGTGCGACAGCGTGTAGCGCTGCTTGGCTCGCGTCTCGTCATCGACGTCTTCATCGCGGCCGGTGAAGCTGACCGGCTGGAAGCTGACCACGGTGATCTTGTCGCTGTTTTCGATCGCAAAGCGCAGGATCGGACCGATCTGGTCGTTGTTGACGCCGTTGACCACGGTGACGACCAAGATCACGTCGATGCCGGCCTGGTGCAGTTCTTCGATGGCGCGCAGCTTCACATCGAACAGGTTCTTGATCTTGCGGTGCGCGTTCGATTCGTTGCTGACACCGTCGAACTGCAGGTACGCCATGCGCAGCCCGGCTTCTTTGGCTTTCTTGGCGAAGCCGGGTTCCTGCGCGAAGCGAAGGCCGTTGGTCGCGCACTGCACGGCGAAGTAACCGACATCGCGGGCATAGCGGATGGCGTCCAGAAAGTGCGGCGACAGCGTGGGCTCGCCACCGGAAAACTGGATGCTCATCTGACGGCGCGGCGTGATCTTCAGGCTGTCGTCGAGGATCTTCTTGATCTCTTCCCACGAAAGCTCGTGCACGAAGCCGACCTGGTTGGCATCCATGAAGCACGGATCGCACATCATGTTGCAGCGGTTGGTCAGGTCGACCGTCAGCACAGAGCCGCGGCCGTACTGCACAGACGAGCTGCCGTGCTTGCGCAGCGGCGTCTCGAGCGCTTTGTAGTCTCGCCCCGGAAACAGCGACTCGATGCGCGACAGGAACTGCGGATCGATCGACATCACATCGCTGAACTTGCCGTGCTTGTCGCACTCTTTTTCCATCACGATCTGACCGTCGCGCTCGACGATGCGGGCCCGCACTTCGCCGGGCTTTCCGGTGGTCAGCTCGGACAGATCTTTGCGGCCAGACAGGATGTCGGAACGCACTTCTTTGACGCACTGAGGACACAGCGAGTCAGTCTCGCGCGGCCAGCCCAGCGGCGGCTTGCTGCGCTCGCGCGACTTGAGCAGAGGTCCAGGTGCCCAAGCCGGTGTGTGTGATGGGCGCTCGAAGCGCCGATTGATTTCCTCGACGAGAGGCCAGGCCACGTTGGCCGCCTTGACCGCCGTCTTCTCCAGTGTCTTTAGGGCAATGCTTTCAATTTGGTTCGCTAGGCTCATGTCATCTCCCTCCCCGTATGGAAGCGATGCTATCGACCCCCTTGGGGGCAGACTAGATGGGGATGCTCTCCACAGCCTGGGGACATGGCTCCCCCCGGTGTGAGGCGATGGTTGGAACGTGCGGATTCGCTCTTTAGCGAGGCGCCTGGACTGCGGGCGGCACCTGCTTGTTGATGGAATGGCGACGTAGCAGGAAACCCATGACAAAGGCCAGAATCAAGACGACCACGGTGGCCACCGCGACGAGGCCAATGCCGATGTGCGATCGCCTGGCGGGGGCAGGGCTGGCAGCCGGAGCGCCTGGACTTGCCGCCGGCGCAGCCGCTGTAGCTGGTTGAGCGGTCGGGGCAACCGCTGTTTGACTTGCTGCGGCATCGGCACCCGGCGGAGTCAAATTGCCGCTGGTTTCGCCGGGCCCTTTGGCGACACCGGGACCCGCCACCCCAACCCCGCTGACACTGCTGCCGCGACGACCGATGCGCGCGCCACCTCGAGCATCGGCCGCGCTGCTCAGCGCGTGGCTCAGCGAAGGCAGTCCCTGCAGAGCCCGCACAAAGTCCTGGATCGTCTCGAAGCGCTTGGTCTTCTCTTTGGCCATCGCGCGCTCGATGGCGGTCACGACATAGTCCGGCAGATCGGGAACGAAGCTTTTGATCGACGGTGCGGGCTGCTTCTGGATCGCGGCCAAGATGTGCAGGGCGCTCTTGCCTTCAAACGGCAGGCGCCCCGTCAACATGCGATACGTCACCACGGCCAGCGCCCACTGATCGCTGTAGAAGTCGACGTGCTCGCTTTCGCCCGTCGTGCCCTCCGGCGAGACATATTCCACCGTGCCCAAGATGATGCCGCGGGCCGTGCTGCGCATCGCCGGATCGTCGATGTTCTTCGACAAACCAAAGTCCACGACCTTGACCACTTCCGAATCGCTGCCGTCGCTGCTGGCCTGCCGCGACAGGAAGATATTGCTGGGCTTGATGTCGCGATGGGCCACGCCCAAGCTGTGCGCGGCGTGCAGCGCGCTGCCGACCTGCTTGACGATCTCCAACGTCTTTTGCAGGGGCAGCTGACCCTTCTCTTGCAGGGTGTCGTACAGGTCCTTGCCGCGCAGAAGCTCCATGATCAGGAAGGGCGTGCCGTCCTTCTCTCGATCGAAGCCGATGACCTGCACGATGTTCGGATGAAACAGCTCGCCGATGATCAGCGCTTCGTTGAAGAAGCGACGGTGATACTCCTCGGTGCCGGGCCCCAGCTGGTGGATCACCTTGATGGCGACGATCGCATCGCGCTGCGTGTCGCGAGCGCGGTAGACCGCGCCCATCCCGCCGGTCCCGATCACCGATTCAATCTGATAGCGCTCCGCGAGAACCCGACCGACGAAGCTAGATGCCGTAGAGGAAGGCGAAGACATGGCCCAGAAACGTCATCGTACTCCGTCGCCGACGCTTTGCGGGCGCGGACTGCCAAGCGCTGGAAATTTCTCGGCTATTTCTGCGCCCCTGTCCGACATCGGCGCGCAGTCTGCGTGGGCTGCGCAGGTCTGGCTCCACAGCGCTCACTCTTTGAGATCGTGCACGTCTCGCACGCGTCGGCGGGTCCCAGCTTGGGCGGTCGCTGCGCTAGAAGCACAGGAGCAAGAGCACATCGGACGCGCGCTGAACATGGACGACCGCCAGCGCAACAAGGCCAGCGAACCGCGATACGTTACGGTGTCTGGATGTTCACCAACAGACCGCCCCCGTCGGGGGAAAAGGTGGGAACAGCCTGAATTCGCAGCCCGTGAGCCAGCGCGCCCATTCGTCCACCGCTTGCGCCAGGCAGAACGCGACGATGCAGATAGGGAATCAAAAGTCCCATCGCGCTGCCCACCACCGCCCCCACCAACACATCGCTGATGAAGTGCTTGCCGGCCAGAACTCGCATCGCTGCAGTGGTCGCGGCCAGCCCTTCGCTGACGATCCAGATCGGCACCACCCACTTTGATTCCGGGTGGCGCAGCATAAACAGGTAGCTGCCAGCCGTCGCCATGGCGAAGGCCGATGAGCTGTGCTGCGAATAAAACGACAAGCCCGCATCGCTGTCCTGACGTTCCGACAGCGGAATGGCATCCATGTCGGCGTCGTACAGAAACGGTCGCGGCCGACGGACCGCGTACTTGAACAGCGTGTTCAGGCCGGCGTTAAGAACAAAGACCTCGCTCAAGATCAGCGCATCTTGCAGGTAGCCGCGCACCGCATCCGGTGGACGATTGGCCGCCACGTCGAGCAGATCGACCAAGAACGGCAGCGCGATGTTGAAGCCGATCAGGATGTTCGACGCCGTGTACGCCGGTCGCGAGTGCCAGCCGATCGACACGCGATCGAGCGCGTTCACCGCCTGCGCATCGCAGACCGGTCCGCAGCTTGGGGCAGGAAGCTGCGGGGCCGCCAGCTCGACACCAAGCAGCGTCGATCCAACGCCCAGGACCAGCGGCAGATCGAGCCACAGGTTGGCGGCAAGCGGGCTGCCGCCGACAAAGCGGGGCGGCGCTGGGCTGGGAATGGGCGTCGACAGCGCGGGCTCGCCGCGTCCAGCCGTTGCAGCCACGGCTGGAGGCGCGGGATTCGCTTCAGCACGGTCGAAAGACACTGGCTGCGCATGCGCTGCGGTGGCGATCCAGCACAGCCCCAGAAGCAGCAGGATCCCGGGCCGCGGTGCCCTCGACACGACGCGGTCCCGCCAAGTCAGGACGACAAGCCAACAAGATGTGCCCATGCAACGCACGATATCATCGTCGCCAGATCACAGGACGCAGGCGATTCATCGGTGTGCATGTGCAGATCGGCCGTCGATCTGCACATGCGTGGCATGCGTTGAAACACAGACGACGATGACACCGCCAGCAGCAAGGGCCTGCGCGAAAGATTCAGCGACATCCGAATCCACGATCCCGGTCGATTGACGCTTGGCCGCCGCAGCGCCGTAGGTCGGTATGTCAGGCGCGCAGAGGCCGTCGCGAGCACGATAGGTTTCAACAGGCTGGCCGCGCACGCGACCTGTCGACCGACCGACCGACCGACCGATCCATCGACCGATCCATCGACCGATCCATGGATCGACCGACCGCTTGACGGGCTCCTGCCGATCGACGGGCTACTGCGGCTCGCGCTGGACCCACTTGATGGGGTGAATTTCCCACCAGCCGTGGCCAAAGTCGTGGTGCACCGTGCCCAGAACCAGGACCTTGCTTCCCGTCGGAGGATCTTCGATCACGCCACGTGGGTTCGCCGGATCTTTGTACATCGGGACATTTTCCATCGCGGCGCCAAACGGACCCAGGGCTGGCAGCGAATCCGGAAAGCGCAGCGGCCACGGCACCTCGGCCTGCACATGCGTGTCACGATCCGGAGCAACCAGCGGAAACGCGATGGTGGTGCGCACGCAGATCTCTTTGCCCGGCGGATAGCGCCCACCCAGCAAGTCGGTGATGTCGACGGGATGCGGACACAAGGTGGCAGCCGTCGCCGCGCGATCGACCTGACACAGAAAGCGCCCGCTGTCGCGCGACGCAAAGTAGTGCGGACTGTAATCGCCGCTGCTTGGCACCTTGTATCCAGGATCGCAGCGCTGCAAGGTGGGGCAGTCTTCATCGCGCAGGCAGGTGCCGTTGACGTTGCGCAGGTCGCTGTTCCAGTCGATGGAGGGCACCGGTCCGCACACGCCACGCCGTTCACACCACAGCGCATCGACGCAGTCCAGGTCGCGCTGACACGGCTCGCCCCGTGCAGCCCGCACACGCTGCGGCTCGGCCGGCTGCACGATGCTGTACTCGCGAATCGCGCCCAGGACTGGCTTTTCCACCATCGCGATGTCCCAGGCCAAGCGCTGAAGCTGGCCGCGCACGCGGATCTCGTCCCCGCGCTGTGCAAGCACCCAGCCTTTTTCTTGCAGCAACGCCATGGGCAGCTCAACGCCCAAGCCCCAGCCATCGGACTGGTTTTGCTGCGCCTCGCTGGTCTGCAGCAGCAGATAGCGAACCGGCAGTACTTCATAGTCATCAACACCCTTTACGCGCTGACCAAACGTCATCGTCGTCACGCGCCCACGCACCGTGACCTCGCGATCGCTGCCCCCCATGGCCAGGATGCCGTTCAGATCCAGCGCGGCCTCTTCCGCGGTCAGCTCTCGATCGGCGGGTGGTTCGTGCGTGCAGCCCACCAGGCAGGTGGGCACCGTCAGTAACAGGGCGCACCAGCGCCCGTGCCTAGCGAACATGGCTCGTCTCCTTTTCGCTGCGCTGCGGCCTGCCGGCCTCGCGGGCGGCGCCCTTCGCTGCCCGTGGGTCGGTGTCGCCCTCGCGTGCGTCCTTTCGCGCGTTCGCGTCTTCGTTTGCGTCTTCGTCCTCGTCCTCTGCCATCTCTTTGAGCTCAGCGACCGTGTCCTGCGCAAACAGCTCAAAGGCCCACAGCGCCTGGCTGTCCTTCCAGGTCTGAACGGTCTCGCGCACCAGCACCTTGGCTTCGTCTTCGCCATGAAAGCGAGCCGTCACGCGAGACAGCGCAATGTAAAACGCGCGAAGCTCACCAGAACAAGCCCGCGACGCACTGGCCATGACACGGCGCTTTTCCGTCGGAGAAAGCGCGCCATAAAGCGGCGAAAGGGCCGCCAGCTGACTGCGATAGGGCTCCAGCGCGCGACGCAAAAGCGGTGCGGCCTGCGCGACCGGTTGAGGCTGACCCGCCATGCCAGCCGCCAGATCTGGCAGCGCACGGCAGAGCGGCAGCAGCGCAGCCTGAAGCTGGGTCTGCGGATCGGGGCTGCGTCGACAACCAAGGCCAAGCCCCGCCAGAAACGAACTCAGCAGTACAGCACACGCCGCGTGTCGAGACTTTCTTTGCATGTTGGCGCTATACCACAGCAGCACGCGAGGTCAGCCCGCCAGGTTTGCGACGAGCCAGGGCTTCGCATGCCGTCGGCGGCTTCGGATATGGACACGGCCACCGACGCACAAATCACAAGCAACGCATCCGCATCCGCTGAGCGGCTTCGCAGACCCTGTCGAAGCCGCCGGTCCGACAGCCGAAGCCCAAGCCGCGTCTCTGCATGTCAGCATCGCCCCCACGCGGTTCGCGGTTCGTGGCTCGCGGTTCGCGGTTCGCGGTTCGCGGTTCGCGGTTCGCGGTTCGCGGTTCGCGGTTCGCGGTTCGTGGCTCGC
>JAYRFD010000003.1:0-4484 GCA_041908565.1 Polyangia bacterium
GGTCGATGCGGGCACTGGAAGCCCCGCGGCACCGTCCGCCCCCGTCGCCAACAAGCTGATCTTGGTCTACGGCGGCGGCCTGCACAACGACCTGCAGCCACGGGCCGAGCTTGCGGCGTACACCTTTGGTCCCAAGGTGCTGGAAGAATTCCAAGGCCGTTATCTGGAAATCGACCTGTACGTCCCCGAGTACGTCGAGCGCGATCCCAACATGACCAAAGAGCCCTGGTTCACGCTGTACAAGCGACGCTTCCGCCCGGGCCAGACCACGGTGATTCGGCGGCAGCAAGGCTCGTACATCATCGTGTTCCCGCGCCGTCGCGGCTAGCGGGTGCAGCACCGAAGCGACGACGCTACCGACCGCAGCAGCGCTTGTATTTCTGACCGCTGCCGCAAGGACAAGGATCGTTGCGGCCGGGGCCGGCGACGCGATTGACTGGACTTGCGGGCGTGCTGCCGGGCGGACTGGCCTGGGGCTGCTGTCGCTTGACCTCTCCGTCAACGTACAGCCACCTTCCGTCGGTACGAACAAAGCGGCTGCGTTCGTGCAAGGAAGCGAACTGGCCGCCGTTTCGGAAGCGCGCGATGAACTCGACGATCCCGTCGTGGTGGTCAGGGCCGCCGTCCACCACGTCGACGATGCGCAGGCCCAGCCACTCGGTCGAATCGCTGCGCAGGTCCAGCTTGCGCGGCCGGTGCGTCGCATGCCAGGTTGCCAACAGGTACTCGCTGGCTCGGCAGACATACGCCGAATAGCGCGATCGCATCAAGGACTCTGCCGTCGGTGGCACGGCTTGACCGCGCAGAAAGGGCCCGCAGCAGGCGGCAAACACAGCCCCACTTTGGCAGGGACATGGCGAAGCGTCGGTGACAATGGGCGGAATCATGCTCGTTTGGCCGCAGACTACGAAAGGCCGGCTGGTGCCGCAGCAAAATCCGCCCTGCCCTCCTTTCCGTCGTGCCGTGGCTCGCGGTACTGTGCCGCCATGTCTGCCGATCTGCGAAACAAGACCGCACTTGTCACGGGCGCAAGCTCAGGCATTGGTGAAGCCGTCGCTCGCGAGCTTGCCCGTCGAGGCTGCAACCTGGTCCTGCTGGCCCGTCGCCGCGACCGCTTGGACGCGCTAGCCGCCGAGCTAAGCAGCCCGCAGGACGGCCGGTCCCCACGCATCGTCACGGTCGAAGCCGACGTCACCCGCGATGGGGATGTTGAACGCGCCGTGGAACAAGCCCACCAGAGCCTTGGCCCCATCGACATCGTCGTCGCCAACGCCGGCATCGGGGTCATCGGCCCCTTGATGAAGCTAGGGCTGGACGATCACCGCCGTCAGCTAGAGACCAACGTGTTCGGTGTCCTGCGCACCTTCATCGCCACCCGCGACGACTTAGCGGCACAGCGCGGCTGCCTGGCGGTGATCGGCAGCGTCAACGGCTACGTGCCCATTCCGACGTCCGGGCCGTATGCGATGTCCAAGTTTGCCGTTCGTGCCTTCTGCGACTGCCTGCGCATGGAAGTGCACGCGCAAGGCATCGCCGTGACGCACATCATCCCGGGCTTCATCGCCACCGACATCCGTCGCATGGACAATCAAGGCATCCATCACAGCGAGCGCAAAGATCCCGCCCCGCCCTGGCTGCAGATGCCCGTGCGCGAGGCCGCCGAAGAGATCGCCGACGCCATCGCCCTGCGCGAACCCGAGCGCATCCTGACCCGCCACGGCAAGCTGGCACTCTTCGTCCAGCAGTATCTGCCTGGCACCTTGGCTGCCTTGTTTACGCGCGCCGGAATCCAGGCCAGCAAGCGATAGCGCGACCGGATCGCTCCGCGGACTCCAAAGCGCTTTAGCAGCGTCGGGCGGGACTGCGCCATGTGCAGGTTTCGCATCGCCAGGATCAGGCGAGGATCCGCCGCGTCCGGACCTGGCAGCCTCGCCTGCCTTGGTCTCGCTGCATGTCCGCACACTGGCATCTGGGACAGCAGCGCCCGCTTGGGACACGTCCCCCCAAAGCTGACCTGGCGCCTTGGGATCGGGCGTGACCTGAAACGCCCCCCTGTTCAGCGATGACCGGCGGCGCAGCGGGCCAAGCCGGATCGCTCCAAGGTCTCGATGCTCTCGGACAGCGCGCTGGCTGGGCGGCCCGCGTTACACTGGCGAAACGATTCACCATGTCCGGCCTCGAGATCCTCTGCACCTTGCCCACCGTAGGGATCGGCGTCTTGCAGGCGCAAGGCGAGCTACTGCACATCAGCTACTTCCACAGCAAACCGACCATGGCCGACATGGCCCAGGCCGGCGACCTGATCGACGCATTCCGCTTCCGACACGGTCGACCGATTCCAGAGCTGGTGATCTTTTCCAGCCTAAGTCAGCTGCCAGATGACGACGTGCGAAAGCGCTTTGCCCGCAAGTCGAAGCAGCGCGAAGCCTTGACCCTGGCGACGGTGACGGTGTTCGGTGGGGCTGGATTCGCAGCAGCCGTGGCTCGCAGCATCATTACCGGGATTCACATGGCATCGCAGCGCAAGCTGCCCCTGCGCTTGGCGGCGTCCGTGCCCGAAGCGATTCGCTTGCTGCACGAAATGGGCTGGTGCCGCATCCCGGCGCCGCAGATCGAGCAGGCCATCGCCAAGCTGAGCGCAGCCAAGGTCGCCTGACCGTCGTCGCGTCTGCACCCCTGGATCCGCCTGGCCCCAGGGCAGTCTGGGCCAAACACTGGCTGGACCTGGCACCGCTTGGCCCCAGTGCCGCTTGGCCCCAGTGCCGCCTGGACTGGGCGCCGCCTGGACCGGTCTGTTAAGCAAGAGCAGCGACGGACGGGACGATCGTGGTACGATATCCACCTCTTCGTATGGCTATGGCGATCCCCGCACTCTCAAAGCAGTGCCCCGTCTGTCGTTCGGTCTATGCCGGCAGTGACCGTGCGTTCTGTCCGCTGGATGGCACCCGCCTGGTCGACGCGCCGCAGGCGAGCAAAGCCAGCGACGACCCCCTTATCGGGCGCACCATCGCGGGTCGCTTCCTGCTGGAAAAGCGCTTGGGCAAAGGCGGCATGGGCGTCGTCTATCTGGCCCAGCATGCGGTCCTAAAGCGTGAATTTGCCGTCAAGCTGCTGCTGCGCGAGTTCACCAACAACGAGCGCGCCCTGGCTCGATTCTTTCGCGAAGCGCGCGTCGCATCGTCGCTGGATCACCCCAACATCGTCAGCATCTATGACTACGGCCAGACCGAACAGGGCGAACCGTACCTGATCATGGAGTACGTCGAGGGGACGTCGCTTCTGCAGATCGTCCGTCAAAGCCGAACGCGCAACCTGCTGCCCGCCTATGCCGTGCATCTTTTGCTGCAGGTGGCCCGCGCCATCGAACACGCCCACCAGCGCGGCGTGGTCCATCGCGACATCAAGCCGGAAAACCTGCTGGTGACGACGTGGCAGGGACAGACCGACTTCGTGAAGATCCTGGACTTCGGCGTCGCTCGCGTCATTGGCCAGCCGCCGTTGACCCGCATCGGCGAAGAGATTCTGGGCACCCCAGAATTCATGGCGCCCGAGCTTCTGACGACGGCAGATGTGGCACCGCCCGTCGACCTGTACGCGCTGGGCATCATGCTGCACGACACCATCGTTGGCGAAGCCCCCTTCCGCGGCGACATCACGGCCATCCTGCAGGGGCATGTGAATCAGGTGCCTCCGCTGCTTTCGCGACGGCGGCGCGACGTGCCGATCCCTGCCGCGCTGGACTCTTTGACCTCGCAGCTTCTGGCCAAGGATCCAGCCCAGCGCCCGACGGCCACAGAGACCGTGCTGCGCCTGGAACAGCTGAGTGCGCAGCTTCCGCGACGGAACTCGCTGGCTACATCCAGCGCCATGAGCGCGCTGAACCAGACCATGGCTCCCGCACCGACCGCCACCGAAGAAGGGGCGCGCACCATGATCTCGCCGGCGGGCAGCCTGCGGGACCCAAACCCGGGTGCCGCAGATGCCGGCCCAGCGACGGTTGCACTGCGTCCTTCGACGGGTCCGATAGAAGGCCCATCGACGGTGCTGCTGGCGGCCGTGGCCGTACGAGTCAGCGACTTGGTCAAGGTGGCCGACCCCGCCAAGCGCGCCGAGATCGATGCCCTAGAAGCCGAGATCGAAAGCACCTGCGAACGGCAAGCGCGAAGCGTGGCTCGTCTGGCGGCCGATCTGTGGGGCGATCCGCAGGCGCAAGCCAGTCGCTGGCCCAGCGACGCGCACGGCTGGTGGATGCGTCTTCTTCTTGGGCAAAGCAGCGCCCAAAGTCAGCTGGGACGCTTGGCCAAGCTGCAGGACGAAGCTCGCCTGGCCCAGCAGCAAGCCGACGACAAGCGCCGCGTGCTGCACCATGAAATCCTGTCGCTAAGCGAGCGACTGCAGCTGGACCGCGGCCTGGTCAGCGACGAACGGCAGCGCATCTTGGCCGCCATCGAAGCGCAAGAGCGCAGCCTGGCCACCGTTCTGCA
>JAYRFD010000004.1:0-8297 GCA_041908565.1 Polyangia bacterium
CAGCCAAGTCTGCTTTTCATGTAGGAAAACGTCAAGCCGTATAGCTCGGTGTCTGGAGGTAGATAGCGGATGTCAAACTGTTCTATCCAGGCCTTCGGATCGGTCCCTCCTTCGCTTGGCTGCAAGAAGTAGGCTCGCACCGTCGCAACCTGGCCGTCTTCGGAAAGCTGCGCTTCCCAGCGATCTTCCCCAACCCCGCGAAACTGCCGCGAGCCACTCAGCCGCACACGCATGGGCCCATGATACGTGGCGAAAAGGCGCAGCCGGCGCGCTTCCGCAGTCAACGACATCGGCCCACATCCACCCCGCAGCGAACGGCAGGCGCGGACGACATCCAAGGGCGCAGGAAAAAGACAAGGCATCGCGGGTAGCTGCGCAAAAAGCGATCAGAACAGCGAACGACACCGGCCCACAGCCTGATAACTTGATCACTGCTGATTCTGGACTTCCGGGGGGAATAGCCCATGGGACAGCCTTTCTTCGAACCATTGAAGCCGTCGGTGGCTGGCAAGGCGCCGACCAATGACAAGGGTGTGGCGCAAGGCCCGTATGGCTTTGCCAGCGCCAATCGCGATCAGGCCGGCAACGCGCGCGGCTTTTCGGCGGGCTTTGGCCTGCTCAACGGCAACCTCGACGAAAAGGGCACGGCCCAGGGCTCGGTGCTAAACGCCGGCGTGAACTGGGGCGGCTGGACTGGCCAAGACGGCAAGACCAACGTCGGCTTCGGTGCCGATGCCGGTCTGGTCAAGGTCGGCATGCCCACCGGCGGCCCGCTGGGTCCGTTCGGCTGGGACGTCGGCGTGCTGACCGCCAACGCGACGGCGGCCGCCAATGACTCGACGGCGCAGCTAGGTGCGCAGGCCAACATCATCGAAGGCTCGGCGACGCTGGGCAACAAAGAGCACAGCCTGCGGCTCGGCGGCTCGGTCGGTGTCGGTCTGGCGGGTCGCGCCCACTACGGCGACGAAGACGGCGACGGAGTAAAAGAGCTGGGCTTCGGCTTCGACGCGGGACCGTTTTCGATGGACGTCAAGTCGGAAGCCCTGGGCCACGCCTGGAACGGCATCAAATCCGCTGGATCCTGGATCGGCAATAAGGCAAGTTCCGCCTGGGACAGCATCACAAGCTGGTAATCAATTCCTTCCGCTCTGAGCCCTGCATGCCGCCTTCTGAACCCGTACGCGCCCCTGCTCTTGCCGACGACCACGGCTTTCGCATCCAACAGTCCGACGACAAGGTTGTGTTTGAACGACCGGCGGCGGCGATCTCCTCGCTTGTCGCCTGGCTGCCCCTGGGCCTGGGTTTTATGGGAATCCTCGTCGGGCTGGCGCTGTTTTCGGGATCGTTTTCCGATGCCGAAGCGCGCGCCGATCTACGAACCGGAGCCGGGCTGCTGTGGGCGCTTTCTGCCCTGGCCCTGGCCATCGGTCGACGGGCTTATCGCCGCGTGAAGCTGGATCGCGAAAAGGCCGGGCTGCAGCTGTTCCTGGATGCGCAGGCCCTGCGCAACGATCGCGGAGATGTGCTGGCCAGTCGCGATCAGCTATCGACGCGCACGCGCATCGACTTGACCGACGGCATGGGCGGCTTTCGCTGGGCCCGCGTCGTCTACCTGTGCTGGCCGCAGGGCGAGGTCGCGATCTTTCGCTCGTACGAAAAACGCAGCGTGCAGGGGCTCTGCCAGGCGCTGTCGGGGCTGGGCATCAAGGCGGCGGGCTAGGCGCCCCGACGGACCACGCCCGTCTGTACGGGCCTGATTCCGTTGCAATACAAATCTGTTTTGTGTTTCAATATAAATTCGTTTGATGCCGAGATTTATCATTTAACATTTCTTTATTGTCTTTGATTTCAACCACCTGGGGGAACGACGATGCCGACTTGGGACGAGACGAAAAAGTACATCCACGAGCGCTTCAAGATCGCGGTCGAGGAGCCCTCCTGGCTGGGCCTGACCTGGAGCTTTCCCGACGGTGCGAACCAGGAATTCCAGCGCCAGCGCATCGAGCTTGTGCAGGCCTTTGGCCAGCCGCATCTTTTGATCATGTGCGATGTCGTGCCCGAAGAAGCCCTGCCCCCGCGCGAAGTGCTGCGTCACATCAGCAGCATGGCGATCGGCGGCCTTAGCATCACGCACGGTCTGTACGTCGTACGCCACGTCATGCCGCTGTCCAACCTGACCTGGGATGTCCTGCAGACGACGCTGGAATACACCGCCCACGAAGCCGCTCGCCTGCGCGTGCAAAGCCGGTCGGCCATCGCCTTTTCGTAAGGTCTGCCCGCCTCCGGCCCGGTCGCAACGAATCCCGCAGCCTGCGCCCCGCGCGAGCCAATGGCTTTGCGCAGGCAGACTGGATACGCTGCGCGGCCATGCAGCCGTCCCCCCATGGACCGCCACCTGCCGCCCGGGCCCTGCGGTGCGCGGCCCGCGTCCACCGCCGACCCGACCGCGGCCAGCCTGGGCACCATCGACCTTGGCACCGTCGAACCCGCGCCGCCCTGCCGACCCCGCTTTTGTTCACGCTTCTGTGCACGCTTCGCATCCTGCCTTTCGGCAGCATCGGCCCCGCGCACGCGGATCCTCGTCCCGGTCTTTTGTCCCCCTGTCGCCTGCCCGGCAGCGAGACCGAGCTTCAGTGCGGCTCGATCCGTCGTCCGCTGGTGCCCATCCCAGATGGCACATCGACGACGGGCACCGGCCCGCAGATCGACATTCACTTCGCGGTCTTGCCGGCCATCGCGCGCAACAAAAAGCCCGATCCCGTCTTCTTCTTCGCGGGCGGTCCGGGGCAGTCGGCGATGCGCTTGGTCGGCCCGATCGGCACCCTGTTCAAGCGCCTGCAGAATCGACGTGACATCGTCTTTGTCGATCAGCGCGGCACCGGACGCAGCGCACCGCTTGACTGTCCCGAGCTTCCGCCGTCGACCCCGCTTGCCGAAGCCCTGCGCAGCGGCGACTTTGGGCCCTATCTGTCCGATTGTCTTTCCGCGCTGCAGCGCCTGCCCCACGGCGACCTGCGGCAGTACACAACGACGGTGGCCATGCAGGATGTCGATGCCGTTCGCCAAGCGCTGGGGGCCGCGCAGATCAACGTCATCGGCGGATCCTACGGCACGCGAGCGGCGCTGGAATACATGCGGCAGTTTCCGGCCCAGCTACGGCGCGTGATCATCGATGGCGTCGCGCCCCCCGACATGAAGCTGCCGGCGACCTTGGGGACCGACGCGCAGGCGGCGCTTTCGACGTGGCTTACCGCATGTGAACAGGATGCAGACTGCAATGGGCGGCATCCGCAGCTGCGTGCGCGGCTTGCGACGCTGCTTGCCAGCCTGCCCAAAGAGATCGCGGTCACGCATCCGCACAGCGGGCAGCTTGAACGCTTGACGCTGCGCCCCGACGACGTGCTGGGGCTGGTGCATGGACCGCTGTACGCGCCGTGGCTGGCGTCGGCGGTTCCGCTGGCCTTGTCGCAGGCCAGCGAGGGTCGCTTTGAAGCGCTGTTTGGCCTGGGTAGCTCGCTGGGATCGGGCGATAGCACGCGCCTGGCTTTGGGTATGCACTTCGCGGTGATCTGCTCGGAAGATGTTCCCGCGGAAGCCCAAACCAGCGCGCCACCGACCGCGCCAACAGCTGCCGGCCAGCCAACCGCCGACCGCTTCACGCGACGCTATGCCCAGATCTGCGCGCAGGTGCCGCGCGCTTCCGTGCCGGCCGCTTTTTTCTCGCTGCCCAAAGCCCCCGCAGGGACGCTGGTGTTTTCGGGAGGCTTGGATCCCGTCACTCCGCCACGTCACGGTCAGCGGGTGGCCCAGGCCTTGGGCGAAAAGGCCCGCCACGTGGTCGTACAAAACGCCGGCCATGGTGTGCTGCCCCTGCCCTGCATCCCCGATGTCGTGCATCGCTTCATCGAAGCCGACGACGATCGCGCCGCATTGGCCGTCGATGCCAGCTGCGGAAGCGGCATCCCGCGACCTACGCCCTATCGCGGCATCGTCGCCGATCCCGAGGTGCGCCGATGATCGCCGTGCAGAGCATTCGCAAGCAGTTCGTGCAGCGCAGCGGTCGCCACGCGCCGTCAGGCGCCGGTACAACGACCCAGGTTGTGCAAGCGGTCGCCGACGTCAGCTGGACCGCCGAAGACGGCCGCATCACCGGTCTTTTGGGTCCAAACGGCGCCGGCAAGACCACCAGCCTGCGCATCGTCGCCGGCTTGATCGACGCCGACAGCGGGCAGGTGCGCATCGACAATCTGGATGTGCAGCGGCAGCGCACGCAGGCCTTGTCGCGCATCGGCGTGTTAAGCGATGCACGCGGGCTGTACCCACGCCTGACCGCGCGCGAAAACATCCTGTACTACGCGCGCCTGCACGGCATGACCGATGCCGATGCCGGGGCACGCATTCGCTGGCTGTCGACGATGCTGGACATGGACAGCATCCTGGAACGCCGCACCGAAGGCTTCAGCCAGGGCGAGCGCATGAAGACCGCGCTTTCCCGCGCCTTGGTTCACGATCCGCCCAACATCCTTTTGGACGAACCGACCAACGGCCTGGACGTGCTGTCGACGCGACGGCTGCGTGCGGCGCTGCGTCGCCTGCGCGATGAAGAGCGCAAGTGCATCGTGTTTTCGACGCACATCATGCAAGAGGTCGAGCGCCTGTGCGATCACGTGGTGCTGGTCTCGCACGGGCGCACGGTGGCGCAAGGAACGGTGGCCCAGCTAGCCCAGCAAAGCGGCCAGACCGACTTTGAAGAGACCTTCGTCACGCTGGCCTTCACCGACGCTGAAAGGAACGCACCATGAACGCCCGCGCCACATCCGCTGCCTGGTGTGTGTTCCGCAAAGAGCTGATCGATGCGCTGCGCGATCGTCGCACCTTGCTGATGGTGTTTGTCAGCTCGGTGCTGATGGGGCCGGTGATCCTGGCCGCGCTGACGCAGCTTGTCGCCAGCTTTGAAGAACGCGCCGAAAAGCGTCAGGTCTATGCCGTTGGGATGGCCAATTCTCCGTCGCTGCGTAACTACATCGAACGGCAGACGCACACCATCCAAGAAGCGCCGCCTGACTACGAAACGCAGCTGAAAAAAAGCCAGCTGGCCGATCCGGTGGTCGTGGTGCCGGCCGACTTTGAACGCAAGCTGCTGCGCGGTGAAGCTCCGCAAGTCGATGTGGTGACCAGCAGCGCCAACCAGCGCGCGCAGGTCGGGCTGGGTCGCGTCATGCGCCTTCTGCGCGGCTTCGGTCGTGAACAGGCGACGCTGCGACTGGCCGTGCGCGGCGTATCCCCGTCGCTGCTTGAGCCAGTTCTGCTGCAAGAGCGCGACCTGGCCAGCCAGCAGTCGCGATCCGCCCAGCTGACCGGCATCTTGCCGCTGTTTGTGCTGATGGCCGTGGTCTATGGCCTGCTGGGTGCCGCGCTGGACACCACGGCAGGAGAGCGCGAGCGCGGATCGCTAGAGCCCTTGCTGATGAACCCCGCGCCGCCCGGCGCCTTGGTGGTCGGCAAGTGGGCCGCGGTGTCCTGCGTCGGCCTGCTGGTGGCGACGCTATCGTCGCTAAGCTTCCTGCCGGCGCAGTGGGTGATTCGTGGCGACAGCCTGCAAGCGCTGTTTCAGTACGGCCCGCGCGAAGCCGCCGCGTTCATCGGACTTCTGATCCCGTTTTCGTTCTTGGTCGCGGCCTTGGTGATGGCGGTCGCGATTCGCAGCAAGACGCACAAAGAAGCGCAGGCCAGCGCCACCGGAGTCGTGCTGTTTGTGTCGCTGGCTCCGACGCTGACGGTCTTTAACCCAGGGGCGGAACAGCCGTGGCATGTCTGGGTGCCGGCGCTGTCGCAGAACACCATGATGACGCACGTGATCCGCGGCGAGCCGCTGTCGCTTTCGCAGCTTGCCATCCCGTATCTGGTGACGGCCGCGCTGTGTTTTTTCTCGCTGGCCTATGTCGCGCGCATGCTGCGGCAGGCGGCGACCCGCTAACCCCAACGCGGCGAATCACAGGAGCACGCCATGAGATCAATCGACGCCCCACCGCAGCCGCGCACGCAAGGCACGTCGCGGCTTGCACGGGGTTTTCGCTTGCCATTTTCCGTCGCTGCGCTGGTTTCGATGGGCCTCTGCGCAAGCGGCTGTCAGCCGGCCAAGCCACAGCCGCTGTATCCCGCGCCGCGCTACCTGTCGATCGATGGCGAACGGGTCGCCCGGCGCTGTCAGACGCGCATCGACACATCCGCTCTGCCGCAGCACCAAAGCCTGGATGCCCTGCTGCCACAGCTTCTTTCCACGCGCGACCAAGCGGCCGCTTCGGGTCGCTGCACCTGGCAGCTTCGCTTTTCCGCCGCTCCGCTTTCGCTGGGAACCGAGGCCGCCACGCAGTGGAACCTGGCCGGCGACCACCCCGAACGCTATGCCATCGTCACGCAGGGCAACGATCGACAGCTGACCAGCGACCTGTACGCACCCAGCGAACGGGCCGCGCTGTATGCGCTGATCACCGCGCTGGCCCTGCCCCAGCCATCCGTGGTCGTCGACTGGCCGGCCATTCCGTGGCGCGGAATCATCGAAGGCTATTACGGCCGACCGCTGCAATCCGATGACCGCGTCAAGATGATCCGCCGCATGGCCTGGCTGCGACAGAACCTGTTTCTGTATGGCCCCAAAGACGACGAATACGCCCGCGCCAAGTGGGCCGATCCCTATCCCGCCGAGCGCGCGCGTGAAATCCGCGCCGCGGCCGCCGAAGCCGATCGCCACATGGTCGACTTCTTGTGGAGCATCAGCCCAGGCTACGCCGGCACCAAGACCGCACCGATCACGCCGATTCAGTACAGCAGCGATGCCGACTTCCGGCGCTTGACCGACAAGATCCAGCACGTGCGCGGGCTGGGCGTGCGCACGTTCTCGCTGTTTCTGGACGACATCTCGCCGACCTTGCACCACGACGCCGACAAGGCGAAGTTCCCGTCGCAGGCAGCGGCGCACGCGGCGCTGATGAACCGCTTGCAGGAATACCTGCGGCAAGGCGATGCCGGCGCCCGCCTGCTGGTCGTTGGCACGGCCTACGCCGCCGATATCAAAGGCTGGCCGCAGTACAACCAAGAACTGGGAGCCCTTCTGCGTCCCGACATCGATGTCCTGTGGACCGGGCCCGCCACCTTCAGCCAGACGATCAAAGCCAGCGACATGGGCACCATCACCCATCTTCTGCACCGCAAGCTGGTGATCTGGGACAACTGGCCGCTTACCGTCGTCGCGCTGAACGGTCGATCGCGCGATCTGGCCGATAGCCTGGGCGGCTTTCTGACCAACCTGATGCTGCTGCAGGACAACAAGTTTCCGCTGTCGGCCACCTGGTCGATCTTGGGCACCTTCGCCGACTACGGCTGGGATCCCAGTCGCTACGATCCCAAGCAGTCCCTGGCCACCTGGAAGGCCTGGGCGCCGCGGCTGCCGTAGCTAGAATTCTCGACGAGCAGCCGTTCGCAGCGGCATCGGCTGCGCTGCGCACCGCAGAGCAAGCGCAGCACACAGAGCAGGCTGCGCGTTTGCCGCAGACCCGTGTGCTTATTCGCCGGGCGGCAGGTTCGGGGTCGACCAGTAGTCGACCATTAGCTCGGTGGCCCAGCGCGGCTGGCGTAGCTCGCCACGCGGCAGAAATTCGCGCAGCACAGGCTTGATATCCAAGACCGGTGTGCCGTCGATGGCGTCAAGCTCGGCCACCCACAGCGTGCGACCCGCCACGCGCAGGATCGGCACCACGCTGGTGCCAATGCGGTTGGGTCGTCCTTTGCCGCGCTGCGCGAAGATGCCGACCTTGGGCCAGTCGGGATTGTTGCGCGGGTGGCGCGCGCCGATGACGATCTTTTCCGGCGGCACGCGATCGAAGACATAGACGATCTCGGCGTGTGAAAAGGCATCCAGTCCTTGCAGCGCCTCGGGATCAAAGCCCGCCACAAGCTCGATCTCGGCCACGCTGCCGCCCCAGAAGTCGTCTTCGGGGACAGTGCGACTGGCGCGCACAAAGGCCACGGGGTTCATCGAAAACTGCATGTCACCATGCTAGGCCATCGACGGAGGCCTGTGAATTTTCCAACGTCCGCAGGCCGACCGCGAAGGACAGAGCCAGGCTTGCACCACGCGCCGTGCGCGTGCGACGCTCTCCGCATGCGTTTTTCTGCGCCGCCGCATCGTGTTGCCCAGATCAGCGGGCTCAGCCGGGTCACCTGGGCCTTGGCCAGCTTGAGCCTGCTACTGCCCGAAGCGCCGCGCGCGCAGCCAGTCACCGCGATGGTCGATGCAG
>JAYRFD010000005.1:0-4689 GCA_041908565.1 Polyangia bacterium
ACACGTCGGCACCGCGGGACAACGGCGTCTGCTCCCCGAGACGAACACGTCTGCTCCCCGAGACAAATGCGTCTGCACCGGGGGACAAGGACGCCAGGACTCCGGGACGGTGTCCTTGGCACCGGGGGACAAGGCCCCCTGCACCTGCGGCCCCCGTCGCTTGCCGATGAGACCCGAGCGCTCGTTTACATATTTGACTTTGGATGCCCTCAGCGAGCCGTCGGCTGGGGCCTCCCCGACTTCGTCAGGGTCCCACCCCAACTGCGTTGTGGGCCCCACGGGCGCGAACCTTTTTTGCTCGCCGCCACGTAGCCAAACCATGCTGAGCCAAAAGGGTTCGCTGTCGCCCCAACCTTCGTGCTTCTCGACGATGGCCTAGGCTTGTCGACCACTGCTCAGTTGGCGGGGTAAGCGGTCCAGCCGGTCGTCCAGTCTTCCGTGCCGAAGGCGCCGACGTGCGCGACGGATGTGAAGAACGGATCGCTGGGCGCGCTGCCGCTCTGCAGCGCCGGAGACGCCGGCTTGGGCAGGAAGTTGGGCGCCATGGCGTTGAAGGGATCGGTCAGCATCGGATCGGCTTCGCCGTTGCCGGCCTGCCCCAGCACCCAGCCCTTGACGTTGAACGCCGTGGTACCGACCGTTGTGACGTCCGAGACGTTCTTGGCATCGCCCGCCGGTCCGTTGCCGAAGAACAGCGTGCGAGTCAAAGCCAGCTTGCCGGCCATGGCTTGGCTGACCGTGGCCTCTTCAAACGAGAGGCCAACATCGGTGAAGCCCGACACGATCAAGTTGCTGAGGTTGGCGTTGACCCCAGAGCGCAGCGCCAAGCCCTCGCGCTTGTCGCTGCCACCGGCAGGGGCGCCACGTCCCAGGCCCAGCAGCGTGACGTTCGAGATCGTTGGGTTGCTGTGCGGATCGAGCGCGGCATTCATGCGGTTGTTGTCGGCTTCAAAGCCGCGGTTGCCGATGCTGCTGTCCTGCGTCGACACCCAGAACTGCCCCTTGCCAACCCAGCCGAATTCCCAGTCGAAGGCATCGTCCTGACCGGCCGAGGCGACGGCGTGCTTGAGGTTCACGGTGCCGCCGAAGAATTCAAAGCCATCGTCCGATCCGCGGTGCACCTGGATGTAGTCGAGCGTCGTTCCAGATCCGACGGCGTACAGGCTCAGCGAGTTCAGCTCTTTGTCGGGCGCGAATTCACGGCCCGCGAATTCAATGCGGACATAGCGCAGGACGCCGCTGTTGTCGGCGACATTGGGCGTGCCGCAGGGACCGTACTTGCCTGCGCTGGCTTCGGCATCGGCACAGACGGTATCCGGCCCCATGCCGATCGACGGCGGGTTGTTGATGGGGGCAAAGCCCCGCAGGACAACGCCGCCCCAGTCTTGTGGACGCCGCTGCCCAACCGGTCGACTGCTGGTAAAGACGATGGGCTTCTGCGCGGTGCCATCGGCGATCAGCTTGGCGCCCGGCGCGATGTTCAAGTAGCTGACGTTCATCAGCTGCTGATCGGCGTCACCGCAGATCGTGGTGCCGGGCTGGATCGTCAGCGTGGTGCCCGCCGTGACATCGACCCGCCCCGACAGCAGGTAGCGCCGGTCGGCCGTCCATGTGGTCGAGCTGGAAATGGCGCCGCGGACGATCTCGGCAGAGCCGCCCATGCAGGTTCCGACATCGGGCATCGGCATGCTCATCTCATTGCCCCCACAGGCGGCGAGCAACGAAACAGCGACAGGAACGATTCTTGGCAGGGTTGTCATCGCTCTTCATCCTTTGCTTTGGGGTTAATAGGCGTACGAAAGCGACAGGCTGACCGTCGCTCCGGGGCGATAGCGGAAGGTCACGCCTTCGACGTAGCCTTCGGGGGCATCGGGTGTGCGCAGGGCCGCCACGGTGCCCTTCTGGATGATCTGCAGCGGCCAGTCGAGGACGTTCTTGGCCGCAAAGCGCAGCGCGAAGCCGTGCGGCAAGCGCTGGGAAAACGACACATCCAGCTGATGGCGCGGCTGTTCCCAGCGGTTCGGCTGACCGGACGCACCGACCGAGTCAATGCGCTCGCCAAACACGTTGTACAGGACGCGTAGCTGCGACCCCCAGTCGGGTCGTTCGTATTCGGCGAACAGGTTGATGACGAACGGAGACTGGCCCTGCATCGGGCGGTTCGGATCGGTCTGCGAGCCGGCGGTCTGTGACAGATCGACGCGCGAGTGCAGCAGGGTGACGTTGCCGCCCAGCGAAAGACCACGCGGACCTTGGCCGGCAAAGACCAGCTCTTTGCGAACCTCTAGCTCGGCCCCCAGGGTGTAGGCGCTGGTGGCGTTGGCGAACGAACGAATGATGTCGGCGCCGCCTTGGATCACCGTTTCGATGGGGCGATCGAAGTACTTGGCAAAGGCGCTGACCGCGATCAGATCGACGGGGCCCAGGAACCATTCCCAGCGGACGTCGCCGTTGACGATGCGGGTGCGGGCTAGCTCGGGATTGCCTTGCACGGTCTCGCCGCCGAAGAAGTCCGTGAACTGGAACGGGGCAAGCTCGCGAAACTCTGGCCGCGCCACAGTCATCGAGGCACTGGCGCGCAGATACATGGCCGAACGCAGCGCATACACCAGGTTCAGCGAAGGCATCGGGTCGACGTTGTTCAGCTGGATTGTCGAGTCCGCCCCCGGCATCTCGGGCGTGCGAGAGATCAGCTGCTGCTGGCTTAGCTCGGTCCGCAGGCCAAGGTTTAGGCGCAGGCCGCGCACAAGCGGCAGATCGACCAAGGCATACAGCGAATAGATTCCCATCTGTCCGCGGTAGCGATCGAAGGGGTTGGTCTGGTCGCGCGCCTCGGTGGGGTTGCCCAGCGCCGATCCACCCAGCAGATCTTCGGGCGGCAGGCTGGCATCCAGCATGCCGACCCCGGTGTAGCCAAAGCGATAGCGGGTGGCCGAAAACTCGCGGAAGCGGCCGCGGGCCGATGCGCCGACGCGAAAGCGGGCCGCCTGCTTGTTCCACGCCGAAAACGCCTGGCCATAGTCGACGGCAGCGAACGCCTGGTGTTCGCTGTTCTGCGAATAGAAGCGCTGGCCGCTGGTGCCCGAGTTAGCCAAGCGGAAGGCGCCGCCTTCGGTCCCGCGCTGATACGCGACTTCTCGATTGTCGGGCTCGCCGCGCGCTGCCAAGGCATAGGTCGCGTTCCAGTCCAGCGTCGCATCACCCAGGCGGTTTTGCAGAAGCGAGCTTCCGGCAAGCTGGGCGAACAGCATGCTGCGGCTGACAAAGCGCAGGCGCGAATACGAGATCTCGCGATCCGCCCCGGTGTTGTAGCCCTCAAAGACGCGGGCTTCGTCATCGCTGTTCTGGGTGAAAAGTCCCGTCAAGGACACGCGATGCAGCGGCGCGATCTGCAGGCTAAGGCTGGTCAGCGCACCCCAGCCCACGCTGCGGGTGCTGCGCCAGGTCTTGCGCGGCGTGCCATCGGCGAAGCTGCCGTTGTCGTATTCCACGTTGCTGCGCAGAAGCGGTCGGCCTTGTGCATCGGCGTCCAGATAGAAGGTGCGGACTTCTTCTTTGCGCGTCTGAAAGTCCGCGCCATAGGTCAGGGCCGCCAAGTAGCCAAGGCGGCGTCCCCGCACGCTGGTCTGGCCGCCAATGGAAAGGGACAGGCCGTAGTTGGGCGATCCGGTGCCGGTGCTGGTGCTCCAGATGTTGGGGAAGCTGCGGTAGTAGTCCAGGTCGGACTGCCCGGGCAGGCGGCCCGGCAAGCGCCGCGTGCCGTCGTCGATGCCCAGAACGTCGGTGCGCCCCCCGGCGTATCCGAGTGCGGGGCTGAAGGCCGTCTGCAGGTTGGCGCCGCCGCTGAGTCCGACGTTGACTTGAAAGCGGCTGGGAAATTCCTGCGTGTTGATCTGCACCGATCCGCCGGCGAAGTCACCAGGGATGTCAGCGGTGGCGCTTTTGGCGATGCGCAGGTTGGCCAGCAAGCTGGCGGGAAACACATCGAACGGAACCGCTTGCTGATCGGGTTCCGGACTGGGCAGGGGAGCGCCATTGAACAGCGCGTTGGCGTAGCGTTCGCCCAAGCCGCGGACGTAGACAAAGCGATCGCCCACGACCGTGGCGCCGGTCACACGGCTGGCGGCCTGCGATGCGCTGGAATCGGCGGCCTTCTTGATCTCTTCGCCGCTGACGATGTCGGAAACGGCGACCGAATCCTGCCGCTGGCGGTTGGCGGCCTCGGTGCTGTTGCGGCTGGGTTCACGGATGACGGTCTTTTCGACCGCCTGCTTGCGTTCCTTGTGCAGAAGGATCGGCGCATCGAAGCGCATCGGTGTCGCTTCCTGCACGCGGACTTCAAAGGCCAGCACTTCATATAGGTCGAAGGCGACCTGCAGCTTGTAAGTCCCAGCCGGCACCGGCAGATCGAAGGCGCCCTTTTCATCGGTGGCGGTCTGGTATTCCAGGCCATCGATGCCGACATAGACTTCGCGCAGGGGGCGCTTGGTGTCGGCATCCAAGACGCGGCCGGTGATGTGACCCCAGCGACTTGCATCGGCAGCTGACGCACTGGCGGTGGACGACGCAGGATCATCGGGTGCCGGCGCTGGGGATGCTGGGGGTGCAGGAACCAGCGGTGCGGCGGGCGCGGAGTCCGGAGCAGAGGCGGGCGGCCCGGAAGGGGCAGAGGCGGGCGCGGATCCAGGC
>JAYRFD010000006.1:0-4184 GCA_041908565.1 Polyangia bacterium
CACGACGGACAGCACGCGCTGGCCGCGGACGCTCGCCGCGCCTCTCTGCAGACGCTGCAGCGCATAACCGGCTGATCGCACCCAGGTCGGCGATCCGCGTTCACCGACTTTCAGGAGAGCTGCAGGGCCAGGGCGCGCCCGACGCTGGGATCGGTCGAGCACAGCTTGGCGTAGGCCGCTGGATCGGCGCGCTGCAGATCGCCACCACTGCGTCCATCGCCCACCAGCTGACCCAGGCCGCGCAGCGATCCGTAGTAATTGCTGGCGTCGTGGTCCGCGTTGTTGATGCAGCCCCGCACCACCGATCGCGAAATCGACGGCAGGTTCAGCAGGCGCAGCGCCGTGCTCCACAGAGCGTCGATGCGGTTCTGATCGGCGGGAAACTCAAGCAGCCCAGCCAGCGTCAAAAGCAGGGCACCGCGCTGGCCAAGGGCAGTCGCCAAGGGACCCCGCGAAGGCAGGATACCCAGGTCCAAGGCCCGTCGGTGCGCTTCGGCTGCGCACAGCAGACGCTTCAGTTCCCAGGGGGCGTGCGACAGGTGGCTGTGGAACATCACGTCGACCCGCAGGTCTTCTTGTCCGATGCTGCTTTCGGCGTCGTCTTTGGCCTGCAGATAGCGACAGACCGACGGCAAAAGCCCCAAGTCGGCACCGCCAGCGGGAGCGTTGCCACGGGTCACCGGGACATCGGCCGGCGGCTCGCGATGACTGTAAAAGCCACCCGCGTTGAAGATGTAAAACAGCTCGCTGCTGCCGGGCAGATCGCGCCACAGATCGGAATACTGCGTCACGCGGTTCAAGCTGCCGGCGGCCCAGCCCAGTCCCTTGGCGGCATCGCCCCCGATCTGCGAAGCAGCGACGCCCGGGTCTCGCGGAGTCGCGGCGTTTTCCACGTCGGACTTGATCTCGCGCAGGGTGAAGTCCAAGAAGCCATCGTAGTAATCGGCGCGCCCGTCCTGATTGACGTCGGAATAGCGCGCGACGACCAGCGGATGCGACGGACCGACGAACTGCATGAAGCGCGGATCGCTGGACTGTTCGTGGTGCCACTGCTCGCGCTGCATGCGGTCGGCAAGCTGTTCGTGCGTTTCGCCTTGGCTCATGCCGGTCAAAAGCGCCGCGAAGCAGTCCAGCCCTTCCGAGTCACTGACCTTGCCGCTTGTGGCATCGGTGCGGAAGTACGTCGAGTCCCACGACGAATAGATGTCCGCTTCAGGGAACATCTTGGCGACGGCAAAGCGCGTGGTCAGGCCCGCACACTGGCTGTTCATCATCAGCTTGTAGCCGACTTGGTGCACATCGATCGTGCTGGCCTGCATGTCGAAGGCGCCAAGCTGCGCGTGACGGTTGATCAGCACGCCGACAAACGCAGTCGATGCCATCTCGACATTTTCGTCGCTGGGCGATGCGGTTCGCGCGAACACCTGAATCGGCAGGCCGGCCGGGTTTGGAAACGGCGCCTGCAAGATGCGATAGCGCGACACCGGCAAGGGCAAGCTGGGCAGATCGGCGGGGGCTGGGATCTCTTTGAAGTCGAAGCGGCGGATCAGAATCTCGCACTCGCCTTCATGGAAGTCCCAGGCTGAACACATGGCGAAGCGCCACACGTGCTGCAGGTCGGCATACGGTGGAGCGGGGCGGATCAGGCTCTGCAGCAGCGTCGCGGCACGGTCCCGCTGGGCTTCCGTCAAGGCCGGTCCGCGCATCTGCAAAAGCTGGATGGCGTGCGCCCGCAGAGCGGCTCGCGCAGTGGGGTGCTTGGCTTCTCGATCGACCAGATCAAAGATGGCATCGGCTGCGGCCGCCGCGACGGTCTTGAAGCTGGGATCTTTGCGCAGCGTGGCGACGATGTGGGACAGCACGGTCAGCCCCGCCGATCGAAGCTGAGCGCAGGTCAGCGCATCGCGATTCGCCGCATCCCCGCCCACGGCAGCGGCCGACAGCGCGCCCCGCACCTGCGAAAGCAGGCCTTCGGCCTGTGCATTGGTCAAGCGTTCTTGACGAAGTGCTTGTTCGGGATGAAAGGCGCTGGGCGGAAACAGGCGCTCAAAGGTGCTGGTGCGGCGCGTCGAAATCCAGCGGGCGGCGGTGACCAAGGTGGCCAAGGCCGACATCCCTTCCGGCGCGGGTCCATCGGCTTTTTCCGCGAGCCGACCGTCGGGTAGAAGAAACAGCGGCGCTGCACCCGACACGCCAGCGGTCAGGTCGACAGAGCCAGTCGCCACCGGCACCACCGGCGCAGTGCTGGGCGCAGCCGCGGGGCGCTCGCCTTCTTCGGCCGCATCGCTTTGCACACTGGCGAAGGCGACAATGCGACGACGCACCGGCGTTCGCTGCGCAAACACCACGGCCAACCACTTGCCGATCGCCGCTTTCAAGGCGGCGGCCAGCGTCGGATCTGCTCGCTTCTCTAGCACGACGTAGTAGTCGCGGTCGCCACCCAAAAGCAGGTGGCTGCCGGGCAGGTGCTGATGCGCGGCAAAGGTCTCGGCAGCGTCGGGTCCGCTGTCGATCAGGGTGGCTGCCAGCTCGGAAACACCGACGCTTGGCGGGGGGCGCAAGGTCAAACCACCAGCGGTACTGCCGTTCGTCGTGGCGGGTGCGCTGGGCGCCCCGTGAAGTGGGTCACCGGGGGTGATCTGCGGCATGGCGTCTCCGGCCTGCTTTGCCCCCCCCAAGCAAAGGGAAGTCAGCGCAGGCTGCGTGGGCCACGCGGGCCAGAAGCGCAGGGATCGATCGCGCTTACGCCCGAGGGGCCGGGTTACAGGAACATGAAATAGCGTTCGGGAATGTCATCAAACACCAGCGCGCCGCTGCAGCCGGGGCAGGCGGCCGCTGGGGCTCGTCGCTGCAGGACGCCTGAGGCGTCGTACATGTCGCGGCGAACGTCGATCAGCCGTTCTTCATCCAGGCCGCAGCGCGGGCACAGGTACGGTGCGAAGAACGACACCACTTCGGTGTGGTCCAGCAGGTTGCTGATGGCGTTTGCCTGCTGCACGAACTGAATCGGGCACTCGAACAAGCGAATCTTCGACACGCCGGTCAGCGAACGGATCAGGTCGATCCACGTCTGGATGCTGTCCGAGCTGATGCGGCGAAACTCGCGCATGTGGAAGTGGACTTCGCCGCGTAGCTGCTTGAGCGGCGACAGATCGACTTCGGCATTTAGCAGACCGGACAGGTAGATCAGCGTCTTTTCGCCGCTGCGCACCATCTTCCAGCGGAAGCTGCGTCCCCCCGACAGCTGGATGAAATAGTCGCGCAGCGCGTGGCGGTTTTCTTCCGATACGCCCTCAAAGCGCAAGGCCACGGCGTGATCCGGTGCATACGTCTGGTTGTCGGCGCGCACCACGCGACCGTGGACCGCGATCTCGCCCGGGCGGCCCGGCACCGAGATGCGCAGCGGCAGCCGTTCGCCAAACGGCATCACACGCGTCGTGCGCAGCAGCATGCCGTCGGGGCTTAGGTCCATCGTGGTGCCCAGATAGTTGTCGCCGCTGGTGCCCAAAAAGACATGGGCGCGCACGGGAAAGCGCTCGTGCTCACGCGAGGCGAAGCCCAGGAAGCGGGCCAGCGACGAATACAGCATCGGGGCTTGCTGGGGCCAGTCGACGACCTCGTCAAACAGCTGCGATGCACCGGCGGGGGCCGTCGCCCCTTGGGTCAGGACCAAGATCAGCGGGGGGGCAGACGCCCGACGGCTGGTTCGCACCGCTTGGCTGATGCTGGCCGCATTGTCGGGACCCAGCTGTGCGCCGACCATGCACAGGTCGGCACCGCGCGTCAGCCGCTCAAGCAGCTCCGGAAGAGAACGCACAGCGACGAGACGAAGCTCTTTTCTGTGCAGCAGACCCTGCTGTAAATCGTGCGGCAGCTCCGGCGAAAACGCGGCGACGATGGTCTTCACGGCCCGATTCTAACACCAACCGACGCCGAAACTGCCGAGGAAGCAGAGGGATGCAGCGCGCAGGGTTTGCCGCTGCTGGCCGCGGGATTGCCGTGGGGCGTGGGCGCGTGACAGACCGTCGTCTACTTGCTGCCGGGGGGCGGGCTTAGGTCGCCCCAGCGACGGACCTTGTTGCTGCGGACCTTGCCAGTGCCTTTGCCGGTCTTTTTGGGCAGCAAGGACGCATCGGGGGTCTGCGGGCTTGCGGGCTTGTCGACGTGGGTCGATGGCGGCACGG
>JAYRFD010000007.1:0-3279 GCA_041908565.1 Polyangia bacterium
CTGGATCTCGACGAGCTACAGGCGCTGCTCTTGAGCTACCTGACCACAGACTTGTGGCCCGTCGTCGAACAGCCGCCGGCTGGCCTGAAGCTGCACATCGTGATCGGGGGCCGTTCGACTTCGTTTTCGCCCGCGGATCGCGATCGCGTCGCTGAAATTGCCCGCAGAAACCCGCGGGTTACCGTCGATGTCTTGGCGACCGATCACTGGGTGCATGCCGAAGATCCGGACGGTCTGCTGCTGCGGCTGTTCTCCTACATCGGCGGCTGACGCCTAAGGTCTCGGTTTTTCTCGACGGTTCCAGCCACGAGCGGCGGCCAAGCTCGTGATATACTGGCGACTTCTCATGGTCGAATCGTACGTTGGCCCCTACCGGATCGTGCGCCTCTTGGGCGAGGGTGCGATCGGTGCCGTCTACGAAGCGATCAACGAGTCCATCGAGCGGCGCGTGGCCCTGAAGGTCCTGCGGGCCGAGCACGCCGATGACGCGGATGTCGTCACGCGCTTCTTCAATGAAGCCCGCGCCGTCAATCGCATCGCCCATCCCAGCATCGTCCAGATGTACGAACAGGGCCGCCTGCCCGACGGAACGGCGTACATCGTCATGGAGTTTCTGGAGGGTCAGACGCTGGCCGCGCGTCTGAAGCAGGCCGGCGGCAAGCTGCCCCCGCGCTTTGCGCTGCAGATTGCGTGGCAAGTGGCAGCGGGACTTTCCGCGGCGCACGCCAAGGGCATCGCGCATCGCGATCTGAAGCCCGACAACCTGATGCTGGTGCCCGATCCGCTGGGCCCCGGTGGCGAGCGCGTGAAGATCCTCGACTTCGGCATCGCCAAGCTGGCCGTCGAAGCGCACGGCAAAGAATCGGCCCAAGCGATCTTGGGCACGCCGACCTATATGTCGCCCGAGCAGTGCCACGGCGCCGACGAGGCCGACGAGAAATCCGATGTCTATGCGCTGGGCGTGATGCTGTTCGAGATGCTGGCCGGACGCCCGCCCTTTGTCGCCGACAGCGCCCATGATGTGGTCGGCATGCAGCTATTCCGCGAGCCTCCGCTTTTGAGCGAGCTTGTGCCCGATACGCTGCCGGAAGTCAGCACGCTGATCGCGCGCCTGCTGATCAAAGACAAGGCGCAGCGCGCGACGATGGATGAAGTCTCAGATGTACTGGCGGACTTGCTAGCCGCCGAGGGAGGCCTGTTTTCGCCCGGCGGACGATCGTCGACTGGGACTGCGGTGCCGGTGCCGATGAACGCGTCCTCTAGCTCGGGCGTGTCGCCGCTGGCGGCGGCTCTGCTGGATGCGCGTCAGTCGCGACCGCATGTGGCGCTTCCTGCCGCTGTGCCCGGTGCCGTGCCGATCCTGCCGATGCAGCAGGCGCTTCATCCGGCGCCCGGCATGACGCCACCACCGGCTTTTGCTGCGGATGCGAATGCGCCCGTCCTCGCTGCGCCGACGCCCGCCCTCAAGAGTGTCCCGCGTCTGCTGGGCGCGGCTCTTGTAGGCGGCTCTGTGGTCATCGGCTTGTTATTCCTGGGTCGGTCGCTGCTGCCCGCCAAGCAAGGCCCGACGGCCGCGACGGTCCAGGACGCTGCGTCCCCTGTCCAAAGCCCGACGCAAAGCGAGCCCGCCAACGAAGCGCCAGATGCAGGATCTGCAGCCGCAGGAAGTCTGTCGCCGACGCCCAAGCGGCAGCAGATCTTTCCGCGCGCAGCCAACGTCAAGCTGCCGCCCTTCCGCCTAGCCAACGTCGAGCCCATCGAACCCGCGCATCCACGCCCGGGCCTGCCTGCCCCCAGCCCATCGACCGCACAGGTTGGCGAGCCGCAGGTCGACAAGTCGCTCGGGGATGCTCAGCTTGCGTATCTCGCCAAGGACTACAGCAAAGCGATCACGCTGGCGCGTGCGGTGGCCGGGGCCAGCCCGCTACGCGCGTGGCGCATCGTGGGTTCTTCAGCCTGCGCGATCAAAGACACCAAGCTGGCGCGCGAGGCCTACCAAAAGCTCGACGGCCCTGCCCGCCTGTACGTCGTCCTTTTGTGTCAGCGCAACGGCATCAACGAACACGATCTCGGCGGACCCAAGCCCTAGCGTTGCGGTCCGCGCGTTTGTTGAAACATCCGTTCGCGAACCACCGATCGGTCGCTTGTGATCAGTCGTCACGGATGGAAACCGGCCCGCAAGCGGATCGTGCTCGCAGGCGCTGCGAACAATCCGCGGATGGACTCGGTCGCGGCTGCCCAGAAGCTCGTATGCTCAACAGATGCGCGATGAGTCGGACGCCCCACCGCTGGGATCAGCCAGCGAAGCCGAACAGCAGCTCTTGTGCGACCTGGAACTGGAAGCCATTCGCAGCGAGCGCCTGCGCGCACTGATCCTGGCGATCTTCTGCGTCACCGGCGCCCTGATCTTCGTGACGCTCGATTACTTCCTGGCCCAGCATTTTGCACTGTTCCGCCAGTACCGCAGCTTCGGTTGGCGCGTCGGTGCGACCATGCTTCCGCTTTCGCTGTACGAGATCTGTGTCTTCTGGTTCTTGTCGCGTGCGCTGGCGAAAGGACGACCGCTGGGACGGCTGCTGAAAGGCCGCTACGTAAGCGCCGTGCTTGAGCTGACGGTCCCCACCGCGCTGGCCTATGCCTTCGTCGAGGCCATGCATCCCGTGCACGGACTGCTGATGCCCCCGACGACGCTGTACTACTTCTTCATCTTGCTGAGCCCACTGCGCTTCGACTTTTCGCTGTGCGTGGTGACCGGCGCCAGCGCCGCCGTGCAGTACCTGGCCTTGTACGCCTATGGCTACGGGCAGCTTCCAGCACTGGAACAGGACACGCTTCTGGTCACCCCGTTTCACCACGTCTCAAAAGCCATCGGGTTTGTGCTCAGCGGATTCGTGGCCGGCGTGCTTACGCGGCAGCTACGTCAGCGCGTCGTGCGCAGCCTGCGCTTTTTGGCCGAACGCAACCGCGTGACCTCGATGTTTGGTCTGTACGTCTCGCCCAGCGTGGTCGAGCGATTGCTTAGCAAAAGCAGCGACTACGACGGCGAGCTACGTGATGTCTGCGTGTTCTTCCTGGACATTCGCAACTTCACGATGTTCGCCGAAAAGCGTTCGCCGCAAGAGGTCGTGAACTTCTTGAACGATCTGTTTTCGTTCATGATCGAAACCGTCAGCCGCAACGGCGGCATCATCAACAAGTTCCTGGGCGATGGCTTCATGGCGGTGTTCGGGGCGCCTCTTGCCGACGGAAACCCGTGCGACAAAGCAATTCAGACAGCGC
>JAYRFD010000008.1:0-17275 GCA_041908565.1 Polyangia bacterium
ACTTGATCGTCCCTTGTGACACGTCGGACAGCGTTAACTTCTTCTTGAACCAGGGGGGCAACGGCTTTGAAGGCGCTCCCCCGATCAAGCGGTCGACGGGAACGTGCAAGTCACCGTTCCAGATTGCGCTGCTCGATGTCGATGTCGACGGCAAGACCGACATCGGGGTCGCCGGCAACCAGTGCATCTCGGGCCTGTTTAACCAGAGCATGTAGCGCCGTTTCATCCCGCCCCGTTCGCAGCTTTCCCACCCACAAGGAAAAGGCGCCAGATTGTCCTGGGTTGTGGCAACATCGGGTTGCCTCATCAGCCTGAACATCGTCGGGAGTTTCCTGTGTCGCGGCCTCATTCTCCTCGCTTCTCTCTGGGTTCTTTGTCGCTTCTTTCGTTGGTGACCTTGACCGGCAGCGCGCTGGTCGAATCGGCTGCGCTGGCGCAGGGGGTGGCGCAGTCGGCGGCCTCGCAGGCGTCGCCCACGGCCCAGCTTGCGACGATTGTCGCGATGCCCTTTGACGGTCGCGATGCGGCTGCACCACCCAAAAAGCCGATCACGCCAATGCCGACGGCGGCAGCCATCAGCGACGCACTGATGGTGCGGCCACAGGCGGCCAAGTATCGCGTCCTGACGGCCGATGTCTTTGCTGGCATCGTTCGCATGAAGTATCGCGGTCGCCCAGCGGATCTGCGGGCGATGGGTCGCTTGCTGAAGGCCAAGGTGCTGCTCGGCGGCTGGATCGAAGCGACGCCCGGGCCCGAGGCTCCCAAGCCATACCGTCTGACGCTGACGCTGTACGACGGCGAAGGTCAGCTGCTTGGCCAGCTTGGCTACGACGTTGAGACGCCCTACATCGACGCTGGGCGCTTCCTGTCGCAGTCGGCCGCGTTTCTGCAGATGCTGGACGCAGCGCTGGGCGTCGACAAGCCTGCAGTGGCGCCGGCACCTGTCGCGGTGTCCACTCCTCCGCGGGGGGTGGCTCCGCCGGTGGTTGCCGAGCCGCCGCGCGCTGTTTCACCGCGCGCCGTCGCGCAGTACGACGACCGCGAGGTCGCACCGCTGGGTCCCGATGACCGACCGCTGGTGCCGCGCACCAAGCAAGCCCAGGATGAATTCCTGCGACGACCGCCGTGGCAGCCCGCCTTTGTGGTTCGTGCCGGCTATCTGTACAGCTCGCGCGCGCTGAGCAACGAAGGCAGCACCATCGGCTTCCCGCGATCCGGTGCGCACGGCGCCGTGCTGCACGCCGAGCTATATCCCCTGGCGTTTTGGCGTCACGCCGGCGATGCGCTGTCCGGTCTGGGCGTGCGCTTTACCGCCCAGCTTCCGCAGTGGGGTGACATCAAGCAGCAGAGCCAAGTTGGCGGCGCCACCACGGGGTCGTACAACGCCACCGAGCGTCGCTTAGAGTTCGGACTGCGCTGGAGCTACAACCCCTGGGATCAGGTTCGTCGCCCGGTCTTCGACCTGGAAGCTCTGTACGGCGATCACCTGTTTGCGTTCAGCAACCCAGTCAACTTGCTGTACATCAGCCTTCCCTCGGCGGGATATCGCTACCTGGGGGGTCAGTTCGGCCTATCGATGTTCCTGACCGGCTGGCTGGGCCTGCGTGGCACGTTCCTGTTCAGCAAGCACCTAGGGCTGGGACAGATGACGACGCCGGGCTTGGATGCGGATGGCAACTCGCTGCGCGATCAGAACGGCTTCCAGTCTTATGGATCAGGGAACGGCTGGATGTGGCGCACGGACTGGTCGGTCAACGCCGAGATCTGGCGCGGCATCCATGCCGGCTTCGCGTTTTTCTATGAACAGAACAAGCTGTCCTTCGACGGCAAGGGCAACATCTCGCGCAATGACGGCATGCCGGTGCTGCGCGCCCAAGACGAATACGTCGGCGTCATGCTGAGCGTCGGCTATGCCTTCCGTGGCCCGCGCGAGCCGCGCCGTCAAGCCGTCCTGCCACCCCCGGATGCGACCGATGCTGGCGTTACCACCCCCGCGGCTGGCGCAGCATCGACGGCGGGTGCGATGCCGGCGACTGTGCAGACTCCAGGAGCGACGCAGGCGCCGTATCCAGCGGCCAGTCCGCCCGTGCAGTACCCGTCGTATCCACCGACGCAGGCGCCGTATCCGGCGGCCAGTCCGCCTGTGCAGTACCCGTCGTATCCACCGACGCAGGCGCCGTATCCAGCGGCCAGTCCGCCTGTGCAGTACCCCGCGTATCCGCTGGCTCCCGCTCCCTCTCGTTAGTCTCTGTTTCTTTTTCCCCAATCAATTAAAAGTGTCGCCGCCGCGTGTCTGGGCGGACGGGGTTCATGACGCCTTGTGCGGTGCGTGCGGTCGATCGTCTGCAGGCTGATAGCCGGCAGCAGACAGTTGGCAGCAAGCAGAGGGCCGACTTGCTGTCAGTCGACATCAGGCATCGCCAGGTCGCGCGTCGACCGCATGTGATTTCCACGGCTTAGCGCATGCGGCTGGGTCGGCATCGCGGTTGCTTTGGGCTGTCTGCAACGGAATCGCAACTCACTGCAGACAGGAGATCGCCCATGACAACGCTTCGCACGCATCGTCCCAGTGTTCGCTTCTTCCAACGCGCTCTGTTGACGGCCGCTTGCGCACTGCCCGCCCTGCAGATCGGCTGCGGCAGCGAAGCCACGGGCGATCGAGAACTGGATCCCGATCAGGTGCTCAGCGAGGCGCCGGCCGTCGATCAGAAGGACAGCAGCCTGGCCAGCCTGGGCTTTGACACCGCGCTGCGATCGTCGACCGGTTCCATGATGTACTTGGCCGGTCACGTGCCGCTGTCGATCACCCGCGCCGATCAGGTGCGTGACTTCGTCGTTTCGAAGCTGGCCAGTGCGTATCAGTTTTCGTCGGGCACGGACTTCCAGGTGGTCAGCGACAAGACCGACGCCAACGGCCAGCGCTTTGTTCGTTTGCAGCAGCTAAGTGCCGGCATCGTCGTGCCGCAGGGCCAGCTAATTGTGCAGGTTGCGTCCGACGGGTCGGTGGTCGCCATCTTGGGTGCGGTGGTGACGCAGGCGGCGGCTTTGCCGATGGTCGAAGCCGATGGGGAACGCATGGTGCGCAGCGCGCTGTCGTCGGTCGCGCAAGGCGGTGACATCACTGTGCACGGCGCGGTCGAAGCGACGATCTTTGCGCCGCGCAATGGGGCTCCGCAGCCTGCCTTCCGCGCCACCGTCGAATACCAGGCCAGCCAAGGCAGCGGTCGGATGCTGGAAGTGGTCTACGTCCGCAGCAGCGACGGTCAGATCCTGGCGCGCTACAGCCAGATCCACGACGCGCTGAGCCGCCAAGTCTATGACCTTGGACGCACCTGCATCCAAAGCGGTCGCGAGCTACCCGGGCGCAGCCTGCTTTCCGAGGGGGGCAGCAGCAGCGACGCATCGGCCGCGACCGTGTACCAGGGGCTTGGCGACACCTACGCGTTCTTCAAAAGTCTGTTCGCTCGCGATTCGTACGACGGTCGCGGCGGCAAGCTGGTGGCGTCGGTGCACGCGACGTTTTCGGGCGGCACCGGCTGCTCAGGGAACAACGCGGTGTGGATGGGCGCGCCGTACAACCAGATGGCCTACGGCGATGGCGATGGTCGCCTGCTGACCGATCTGTCCAAGGCGCTAGATGTCACCGGGCATGAGCTGACGCACGCCGTCACCGGATCGACGTCTGGCCTGGTCTATCAAGACGAATCGGGCGCGCTGAACGAGGCGATGTCCGACATCCACGGTGTCGCGGTCCTTTCGTGGAAGCGAGCCGGCAGTCAAGCGCAGCCGCCGGCTGCTGGCGCATCGCGCTTCCTGGTCGACGATCACACGTGGCGCGTCGGTGAAGCGGTGGCAGGTCCGTCGCTGGCTGGCGGTGCCCTGCGCTTTATGAACAACCCGACGCAAGACGGCTACAGCCGCGACTATTACCCCGAACGGCTTCCGGCCGGCGGTGAAGACAACGGCGGCGTGCACGGCAACAGCGGCATCGCCAACCTGGCCTTTTACTTGTTGTCGCAGGGCGGTCAGCATCCGCGGCAGCGCACGTCGACGCTGGTGAACGCCATCGGTTTTGAAAAGGCGCTGCGCATTTTCTACACCGCCAACACCACGCTTCTGGATGCGCATGCGACGTTCCAAAGTGCTCGCGTGGCGACGGCGCAGGCCGCGCAAAGCCTGTACGGCACCTGTTCGCCCGAGTGGCAGAACACCCATCGAGCTTGGGATGCCGTCGGTGTTCCGGGATCGTGGACTCCGTGCGCGGCGCAGGGCGGCGGGCAGACCGGGGGAAGCAGCATGCCGGCCCCCAGCACGACGATTCCCGAGATCAAACCGAACAGCTCGTTCCAGACGGCGATGGCGATCACGAAGTCGGGCACGGCGGTCGCAGGTCAGCTTTCCAGCCTTCGCGACAGCGGCTTCTTCAAGATGACGCTGGCCGCGGGCGCGACGCTGTCCTTGCGACTGGATGTGCCGGCCAAGGCCGACTACGACCTGTATGTCTACAACTCGAATGGGACGCTGATCGCCAAGTCGGAAAACGGCCTGGGACTGGCCGAGACGCTGAGCGTGCGCAACACCAGCACCGCCGCCTTTACCCGCTACGTGCGCGTCGTTCCCTACGAAGGCACGGTCGGCGCGGCCAGCCCGTACACGCTGCGCTTTTCCTGGTAACGTCAGCGCATGTCGATGCCCCCTGCCTCGCCCTCTGCCGACGGTGACTACGCCGCGTTCATCAATGAAATGGAGGCCCGCTCGTTTTCCGGGGTACTGGGCCTGCGTTTCACCCGCGCCACGGCTGATGAAGTCTGGGCCGAGCTACCGATCAGCGCGCGTCACCACCAGCCCTATGGCGTCGTTCACGGCGGCGTCTATGCCAGCATCATCGAGACCCTGGCCTCGGTCGGAGCGGGGGTCAGCGCCTTCGCGTACAACAAGACCGTGCTGGGCCTGGAAAATCACACCAGCTTCCTGCGCGCCGTCCGACAAGGCACGCTGCACGCCAAGGGCACACCGCTTTCGCGGGGCCGCCGAGCGCAGGTCTGGGAAGTGGCCATCCATGACGATGAAGGCCGGCTGGTGGCAACGGGGCGAGTGCGCTTGCTGCTGCTGGAAGCCGATGCGCAAGTGGCCGGCATGGGCTTGGCGTTTGCCAATCCGCCTGCGGTGTTACGCGACGCACAAGGCCAGCCAGCGACGCCAAGCGACGACTCGCTGACGTCCGAGTCCGCTGGCAGCGCGGCGGACGATCGCGGTCAAGGCAAGGGCGACACGCCGTAGAACGTGCGATGGAACGCCAGAATCGCGCCGTACAGCACAAGCGCGATCAGCGGTCGCACGAGGCCTAGCTCGGTCAGTCGCAGCGAATTTCGGCCGCGCACGATCGCCGCAAACGGCACGCGCGAGGTTCGGTCGGAAAACGCCTGCCACGCCGCTCCGCCGTTCTGCTGGCGTCGGGCATCGATGTGCAGCATGCCGCCGACCGACAGCGCAAGGACCGACAGAAACGTCAGCACACCCGCGCGATCGCCGTTGGCCAGAAGGTGCAGAAGCGCCCACAGCGCAAAACCGCACAGCGCCGGGTGACGCGTGATGCGCAGGATGCCGCGCGCCGGTTCGGTTTCTGCCAGCAGGCCTTGCTGACCCGCCGCTGCTGGATTGGGCGTCGAAAAGCCCGCCACCCAGAAGTACAGCGTGATCGGCATGCCGAACAGCGCGACGAAGCGTCCCCACGCCGGCGGGATCCACCACACGACATAGGGCGCCGTGCGAAAGCCCTGCACGATGCCAGCCAGCGCAGCCAGCGCGATCCCCGAATACAGCCCCAGGAAGCCCTTTTCGCCCAACCGGTCGATCAGAAAGGCCCGCGGGCGACGTGCCGACAGCGCGAAGTGCAAGCCAACAAACGACAGCAGCGATACCACCAGCAGCATCAGGCTGCCACCTTGGCCTTCGGCGATCGCGGCAAGCTCGGCTCCGCGCAGCTGCGTGCGAGTCGCAGGCACACCGGGGGACGGCGCCGCCGCTAGCGCATACAGCACCGATGACATCGCGGTCAGATCACCGTCTGCAAGCCGCGGGGTCGGCATCTGGCCCACCTGGAAGCCCAGCACCACATCGTCTTGCGGACGGACGATCGATCGGCGGATGTACTCTTCATCGGCGATCAGGCTGCGTTCTTTTCCGTCGGTGATGACCGTGCGCTGGCTGCCGAATAGGCCGCGAAAGCTGGGCGCCGCGCGCGGGCTGCCGTCGACCGAGTGGCAAGCCAAGCAGCCGCGCTGTCGCAGCAGGCTGGCCCCTTGTCGCAGCTGGGTCGAAAGCACAGGCGGATCGTCGACGGCTGCCACGGCGTTTGTCGATTGGATCGCCAAGACAGCCAGCAGCGCGACCCAGACACGACACTTCGTACGAAGCGGAAGAACCTTGGCGTATCGATGTGGCAGCGCCGATCGGTCGGCTGCTTGTGCCTGTTCTTGTGTTCGTACGCGGTGCGACGGATGTCGATCGCAGTCGCGGCGTCGGCGCTCGCGGGGTTCCCGCAGGGCCAGGGTCAGCATCCGTCCGCCGTCGCCGACAAGGTCGGCTGCAAGGAACTGGCCAGCGATGCAAACGGGCCGGCCCGCCGGGCCTCGCGTCCGCGTCGTGAATCGGCAAGGACGTACAGCATGCGCCACACCGGCAGGCCTTGGGCCATGACGCGCTCCTCGCGCAGCGACTGCACGGGGTATGGGCTGTGGCGCAGAAAGCTCCATTCACCGCGGACGTTGATCAGCCGCGGCTCGTTTTCCAGCACAGTCATGGCGTCCAGCGCCAGGTCCCAGACATCGCTTTGAAAGAACAGCTCCCCCTCGGGCTCAAGCAGTTCGACCAGAGCGCCGGCCAGATCGGGCGTGACGACGCGGCGGTTGTGCTGGTGCCGCTTGAACCACGGGTCGGGGAAGTTGATGTAAAAGCGCCGCACCCGCAGGTCGCCAAACAGCGCCGGCAGATCGACGTTGATGTGGGCGTGCACGGCGCGCAGGGGCAGGCCGGCTTCGGTCGCTCGCTGGTTGACGTCGTCGACCCAGGCATCGCGGATCTCGATGCCGACGTACTGCGCGCTGCGTTCTTTTTCCGCCAGCTGAAACAGGAACTGCGCGTCGGCACAGCCCAGCTCAACATCAATGGGCGGAGCCTGCGGCCCCGACAGCAGTGGCAAGCGACTGGGCGCCAGGCTGCGCAGCCCGGGTCGCAAGGGATTGACGTGATGACGGACTCGTACGGCCATGGTCGTCCCGACAGAGGGAGGGCGAGCTTACGGTGCCCGGCCCCGGCCCCGCAACAGCCGAGTCACGGCGACGGACTTCGCTGTTTATGTCGATATCAATCGATATGCGATTATGTCAAATGATCATGTCGGGGGGCGGCTGTTTCAATTGACAGGTTCGATCGGCGATCGCGATGATGCTCGGCTCTGTTTGTAAGAACCCGGAACCCTTTAGATAGAGTCCAACAAATGAGCCACGAATCGCGCGAATCTGCTTCTGCACAATCTCAGACCGCTGCACCGCCCTGTCCGCAGTGTGGGGCCCCCGCGGTCCGCGGCCGCGCCCGTCCCGGCCGCACCATTCGTTATCGCAACATGGCGGCCTTGCCGCTGCCGGCCGACGTCGCCCTGCCGGCCTGCCTGCGCTGCCGGCACGAGTTTGTCGACGCCGAAACTCAGGCCCGTCTGCAGCCGCTTTTGCACGAAGAATACCGTCGAGCCCTGCAGCAGCGCGTCCGCGTCTCGATCGACGCCCTGATGCAGCACATCTCGCAGCGCAAGCTAGAGGTCCTTTTGGGTCTGTCGCAGGGCTACCTTTCCCGTCTGCGTTCGGGGGGCGGCAACCCCAGCCCCGAGCTAGTCAGCAACCTGGCGCTTCTGGCCCGCGATCCCGTCGTTCGCATTGCCGAGCTAGAGCGCTACTGGGCGGAGCCGATTGCCCAATAACCGAAGCTGACAGGCGCTGCCAGGTCGAGACAGAAAAAGGGGTAAACATGGGTAAACAGCTGCCTGTCAATGGACAAAATACGGGCTTATTCATATCATCATAAAAGGAGCGCATGAAGGAGAACGGTGAATCAAAAGTACCGATCTTGATTGCCAGATCCTGATTCTTGCACGCTGGAAGCGATACGGGCCGAATCGCCGCTGCGTATCCGCTTAGCCGTCGCTTGGTTGAGTGAGCCATCGGCCTTCTACGCTGCGTGTGCGCTGGAAGATGGTCCGGCCGGCAGCGATAGGGTGGGGGCCAAGCGGCGCGTGGGGGCAAGCGTCTGTTTGCGCCCGACTTTGCGCGCCGTCACGACGAGGTCTTGTGATAGCATGAGCCCTATTCCCGAGAGCCGGTGGTTGCCTTGTCACCGCACTCTCATCGAGAGAGAGGCCCCTCTCACCCCACTTCGGAGATTGCAGACCATGGTGCCAGGACTGAGCACGCCAACGACCCTCCCCGGCGCTTCGCGCAACTTCTTGCCACGTGCACTGCTGTTCGTTCTCAGCTGCCTGCTTCTGTGCACACTGCAGGGATCGGCGCACGCGCAAGACAAAAAGACGGTCGTAATCCTGGATATCCAGGGCGGAAACAAACAGCTGCAACAGGCGATCACCAATGCCCTCAAAGATCGCTACACGATCATCCCGATCGCGAAGTGGAACGCCGCGGCGAAGCGGCTGAATGTGTCGGGGCAGGGCACCGAAGAAGTGGCCATGGTGGCCAGCGACATCAAGGCCGATGCCGTGGTCACCGGCAAGGTCAAGCAGGACAAGGACAGCGGCGGCTGGAAGCTGAACATCGCCGCCCGTCAGGGGTCCAGCGGCAAGCCCATCGGCAAGATCCAGATCGACCTGAAGTCGCAGAAGGTGGATGCCGACACGGTGGCGCAGGTCGAAAAAGACATCTGGCCGGCGGTTGAAAAGGCCATCGCTGGCGAAGTGCCCGAGACTCCGACTCCGACCACGGATCCGTCGCAGACCGGCCAGACTCCGTCTCAGCTGGGCGTCGAAGAAGACCCCATCGCCAAGATGAAGAAGCTGGAAGAGCAGCAGAAGAAGGCGCAGGCCGGTGAGCGTCCGGTCTGGTATCCCTTCGTCGACGCCAGCGCCGGCTTCATCTTGAATGGCCGCAGCTTCGGATTCACGGAAGATGCCAACCCGTCGCCCCTTGGCTGTTACGACTTTCAAGAAAAGGGCCCCGATCTAACCAACACCAACCCGAACGCCCCCCAGGTCTACACCTACGGCAGCAAGCTGAGCCGCTGTCCCAAGTACGACACATCCGTGGCGGGCGGCGTGCGCGTCGACATCACCGGCTATCCGCTGGCCTTCATGGGCATTGATCAGATCCGCGGCTTGGGCATCGGCGCCTCGTTCGACTACATGTTCTGGCCGCCCAGCACCACGTCGGGCCCGACCCCGGTTTCGCTGGACACGCGCGAGTTCCGCTTTGAAGTCGGTCTGCGCTACCACTGGAACATCCTCAACAAGCGCAGCCGTCCGTCGATCCTGGCCAACGTGCAGTTCGGCGGTCACTACTTCGCGGTCGCCAAGCAGGAAAAGAACTACCCGTACGACGACGACAACTTTGCTCGTCAGATGGCCAAGGGCATCGACGACCACGGTCTGCCGGACATCTTCTATCAGTACGTGACGATTGGCGTCGGTGGCCGAGTGCCCTACTACGCGACGGACAAGATGTTCTTCGGACTGCTGGTCGGCTTCAACTTCCACGCCATGGTCGGCTTTGGCGAGATCGGGACGCGCTTCCAGGATGAATCAAGCGAGGCCGTGCTGTTCGGCAACGGCGGCTACGGCCCGGCGTCGGGCTTTGGTCTGCGCGCGACGTTTTCGCCCTTGGAAGCCATGATCTGGAAGGGCTTGACGGTTCGCTTGACCGGCTTTTATGAGCTGTTCAAGTACAGCTTCTCGTTGGGCGAGAGCCTTGGGCAGATGCCGCCCGGCTATCGCAAGCCAGATCAGGGCGCGCGTCACCTGGCCCCGGGCGCTACCGACAACTACTTCGGTGGCATGGTGCAGGTCGGCTACCAGTACTAAGCGTGTCCCGCCTTCGCCAGAACCGTCTGGCCCCCCGCCCATCGCCCCCGCCCGTCGCCGAGCATCACAGTCCCCCGTTTGAGCTGACCTTGCAAGAAGTGGCCCCCGGTGGGGATGCCGTGGGGCGTCGCGACGACGGCTTGGTGGTCTTTGTGCCTGGGGGCACACCGGGGGATCGCGTGCGGGTGCGGCTGCACAGCCAGCGTCGCAGCTTCGCGCGTGCAGATCTTCTGCGCGTGATCTCGCCGGGCCCGGGGCGCGTCGAGGCTCCGTGTCTTTGGGCCGTGCCGCAGTCCGGCCAAGGCGCCGCGGCCTGTGGTGGCTGTCCGCTGATGGCCTTGTCGCGACCGGCCCAGCTAGAAGCCAAGCAGGCCTGGGTGCAGCGGGCGCTGCGCCAGATCCCGGTGACCGTGCGTCGCATCGCGGCGCCAGCGGCCGATCGAGGCTATCGCCTGCGCGCTCGCTTGGTCGTGCGAGACGGCCACCTGAGCTTTGCGGCGGCCGGTTCCCATCGCGGGGTCGATCTGTCGGCCTGCCTGATCTTGGATCCGGCCTTGGAGCATGTGCTGCTGCGGCGCTGCCGTTCGTTGGCGTCGCATTTGGGCGAAGGCGGCGTCCTTCTGGGCCTTGTCGGGCAGCAGCAAGGTCAGCCGATCGTGCATCTTGCCGTCGAGCTTGGCGGTGGTGGCTCGCCTGCTGCGGTGCACCGCGCGCTGACCACGCTGTGGCAAGACGGCGACATCGCCGGGGCGATTGTGAACGCTGGCTCGTCGCAGGAACAGGTCATCGGCCAGCCGCATGTCGATCTGTCCGTACCGACGGAGACTGGGCCAAACGATGACGACCTGGGACCGCTTTTCGGATCGGCGGCGGGCTTTGCCCAGGCCTGTGCAGCCGGCCATCTGCTTTTGCCCAGGCTGGTGGCGCAGGCCGTCCGCGAGCCGTTTTCCGATGGCACACTGCCTGACCTACCGCAGCCCCAGATCGTCGAGCTATACGCCGGCAGCGGCAACCTGACGCGGGCGCTTGTGCCCTTGGCTCGCCAGCTTGTCTGCGTCGAAGGCGATGCGCGAGCGCTGGCCCGAGCCGCGGCCCGCTTCGGCGCCGGTCTGCAGGTCTTGGCTGAGTCCGTCGACACGGCGCTACTGCGTCTGAAAGCGGCAGGTGCACGGCCGACCACCGTCGTCTTGGATCCCCCGCGGGCCGGTGCGCGCGATGCGATGTCGTTGCTGGCCGATCTGCAGCCGCGGCGCGTGGTCTATGTCTCGTGCGATGTGATGACGCTGGCCCGCGATCTGGCGCTGCTGTCGGCACGCGGATATCGCCCCCGCCACGTACAGCCCATCGATCTGATGCCGCATACCGCCGAGGTCGAGTGCGTCGCGGTCTGCGATGCCGACCCCGCAGCGTAAGGACCGCCCGTCGCTACAGGCGCGCTTCCAACAGACCCCAGGCGGCCGCGGTCCAGTACACACCCAGCAGCAACGAGAAGCTGCCCGCACACAGCGACAGTCCCCGATGCAGCCTGGGCCGTCGCGCGGTCTGCGACAGCGGAACGCCCAGCACGCCTGACAGCGCCGCCATGCCCAAGGTGGCACCGGCGCCAAACATGGCGATGTAAAACAGCCGCGCTCCCACCGTCGGCAGCGACGAAAACGCCACCGCAGTCAGGGCGCCACTGCCGGCCAGGCCATGGGCAAAGCCGATCAGCAAGGGCTGCTTCAGCAAGGTCCAGGGACCGACGTGCAGGTGGGCTCCCAAGGTCGCGTGTTCGTGCGGCTGACCGCTGTGGCTGTGGCGCTGCACCGGGCCGCTTTTTCCGTCGCACATCGCGCGTCGCAGGGACGCGATGCCCAAGCCCATCAGCATCAGGCCGACCCCACCTTCCAACAGCGCAGCGTGTCGCGCTGGAAGCTGCGTCTGCATCAACACCAGGGCGCCACCCAAGGCCAGAAGTGCCAAGGCGTGACCCAGCCCCCAGTACGCGCCCAACAGCGCGCCGCGCCAGGGACTGGATGCGCGCAGGTTCAGCGTGGTGACCGCTGCCAAGTGATCGGGCTCGACGGCGTGACGCATGCCCAGCAGCACACCGAACAGGCAGGCCAAAAGCATGTCGCTCATGGCGTGCTGCCTTGCCGCGGTTCAAGACCGCGCGGGGTCAGGTCGGCGCGTCCGGGCCGACAGAACGATCGCGATCCGATCATCGGGGGTCTTTCGGCAGCGAGCGGCGGATGCGCCAGATCTCGATGAAATAGCTGGCGATGTTGCGCAGGTTGGCGACCTTGGATCGACCCGCGATGCGCGGTGCGCACTCGATCTCGGTGGTGGTGATGCGCTTGCCGGTCATGCGAGCCTTCACGGCGATCTCAAGCCCGATCGATCCGGCGGATGTCTGCGACACCAAGGTCAGCTCATCCAGCAGGCGGCGACGAAACAGATACGGTCCTTCAATGCGATCGCGCAGTCCGGTGGCTAGCTGCATCAGCACGCGCACGGTCTTGGACATGGTTTGGCGCACCACACCATCGGGGCGCTTGCGGTACGTCGACAAGGTCAGGTCAGCGCCATCGCAGGCGGAGAGGATCTTGCGAAGCTCGGTAAGCGGCGTCTGTCCGTCGGCGGGAATCCAGGTGACGTATTCGGTGTCGGCGGCAAAAAAGCCGGTGCGCAGGGTGGCCGTCAGGCCGCGGTTCTGTGCATGTCGCAGGACACGGATGCGCGGATGCGTGGCGAATTTCGCCAGCACCTGCGGCGTGCCATCTTGCGATCCATCGTCGACGATCAGCAGCCGTCCATCGCGGCACTGACTGGTTACAAACTCGCAGGCGGCGGGCAGAACCAGCGGCAGGTTTTCCGCTTCGTTGTACGCCGGGATGACGATCGTAAGCGACGGCGCGAAGGGCTCGGTCGGGGATGCGTTTACCGATGAAGGCAGGGGCATAAGGATGGGCCGATAAAGGACGATTGAAGAGTCCGGGTCACAGCGGGAAGCCGCCGCTGTCCGATTGCGCTGCGCGATCTTGCAGCACGGTCAGTCGCGCCAGCTTGCGCGCTTGTGCCGCTCGCGGATCGCGATCGGCCGCCAGCTGACCACAGGCCGCGTCGATGTCATCGCCTCGCGTCTTGCGCACGAACACGGTGAAGCCCAGGCGAATCAGCTCTTGCTGGAAGGCATGGACGCGGCTTGGTTCGGGTCGCTGATAAGGCGCCTGCGGGTGCGGATTCCACGGGATCAGGTTCACCTTGCTGGGAATGCCGGCCAGCAGATCCGGGAAGCGTCGCGCGTCGGTCAGGCTGTCGTTGACGTCGCGCAGCATCACGTATTCGACGGTGACGCGCTGGCGACGTTCCAGCGGGAAGCGGCGCAGCGATGAAAGCAAGCTGGCCAGCGGATACTTGCGATTGATCGGCATGATGCGATCGCGCACTGCATCGGTCGTCGCATTCAGCGACACGGCCAGGTTGACCGGTAGACCTTCTTGCGCCAAGCGATCGATGGCGGGCACCAAGCCGGAAGTCGAAACCGTGATCCGCCGTCGAGAAAACGCGCGTCCCAGCGGATGCAGCAGGATGCGCAGCGCGCGCAGCACATTGTCCAGGTTGTGCAGCGGCTCGCCCATGCCCATGAACACGATGTTGGTGACGCGGTCGCCACCGGCCCGGCGGGTTGGGTCCTCGCTGGGCAGGCCCGAAAGCAGGCGATCCGCCAGGTAGACCTGACTTACGATCTCGGCAACCGATAGATGACGGCTGAAGCCCAGCTTGGCCGTCGCGCAGAAGTCGCAGTCGATCGCGCAGCCAACCTGTGAAGAGACGCACTGCGTCAGCTTGCGCCGCACTTCACCGGGCGCCACCGCATCGTCATCCTCGTCGATGTCAGCCGGTGCAGCCTGCAGATCAAGACCGGTTGCCGGATCGATTTGGCGCGCATCGTCATCGGGGATCAGCACGCTTTCGATCACGCGGTTGTCAAAGGTCAGAAGGCGCAGCTTGCGCGTGCCATCGGCTGACACTTGGGCTCGTTCGATGCCAAGCTGCGAAATGCAGATGCGCCCGGCTAGCTGCGCGCGCAGCGCCTTGCTGACGTCGGTCATTTCGGCCAAGTCCGTCGAGCCTCGGCAGTGCACCCAGCGGAACAGCTGTTCGCCGCGAAAGCGCGGCTGCCCCAGGCTGGTGGCCAGGGCCTGCATCTGTTCGTAGTCCAGGCTGCGCAGATCGATGGGCGCGGCCGGATCTTCGGACGCACTGGTGGGACGGGCCGCATCAAGCGCGCCCTCTGGCTGTGCGCTGGGCGGAAGCGGCGCGTCGTGGGGCGCGTCGCCAGACGGAGGAATCGACATGTCGGCGCAATCTATCACGAACCTTCTGCCGGGGGTCGCCGCAATCATCGACGACGCCGGCCGGCGGCGCTTGGATCGCGCAGCGCTGTGACTGGTTGCCGATCCACTGCATCGGCGCATCCCCAGGACCGCCGCGAACATGGATAATGCCGCCAGTCACGAGAAGACCTTGGACCGACCCGCCCTGTCATTTACGACGCTGCGCCCCGAACACTTCGCCGGTCTGACGGCCTTGCAGCGGGCCTGTTATCCGACGCTAAGCCCCGACGAGCTAATGCGCGAGGAGCACTTCGCCAGCCAGCACGCGGTCTTTGCCGCCGGCCAGATCGTCGTCCTGTGCGACGGGCAGGTGATTGGCCAGGGATCGGGCTTTTTCACCGACTTTGACTTTGCGGCGCCGGCCCATCGCTTTCGCGAGTTCTGCGATGGCTTCTATTTCCGCACGCACAGTCCCGCCGGAGCCTATTACTACGGCGCCGACATCAGCGTGCATCCTGGCTTTCGTGGCCGCGGCATCGGGCGGGCGATCTATCAGGCGCGCAAGGCGCTGGTGCGGGCGCACAAAAAGCGCGGCATCGTGGCGGGCGGTCTTTTGCCGGGCTATCCCGCCCATCGATCGCGTTTGAGCATCGCGGCCTATGTCGCGGCGGTGGTCGAAGGACAGCTTCACGATCCGACGCTGTCGTTTCAGCTTGGGCAGGGCTTTGTGGTGCGGGGCTTGCTGCCGGACTACATCGACGACAGCGCATCCGATGGCGTGGCGACCTTGCTGGTATGGGAAGCCGCGGCGGATGCCGATTTGGCGGCGGGTCCGACGGGGCAGGGCGGCTGAGCTACTTGCGCCAGGTACCGCCGCTTTCGATGCGCTTTTTGACGGCGCGCAGCATGTTGGGAATCGATCGCCGCGCCATGTAGTCCTGGATGAAGCGCGGGATGGATCGTCCGCTGTCGATCCAGTTGCGATAGACGACCAAGGTGCGCGTCGGCGAGATCTCGGTCAGGCGGTAGTTGCCTTCGCAGTCGGCAATCGTGTTGTCCGGTGCGGTCTTGTCCAGTCGCCAGTGCACGCTGTGCTCTTCGGGATTCAGCTCGAAGTGCGCGGTATAGCGAGCCGTCGTCACCGACGCATCGACCTGCATGCGAACGCGCAGGTAGTTGGGCTGCTTGTCCAGCACCCAGACTTTTTCGACGCGCGGCTGGTATTCGGCTTTGTCTTCGTAACGGATGACGGTCTGCCAGACTTCGTCCAGCGGGCGGTCGATGACGATGGCGCCGACGCCGCGACCGGATGCCTTGCCGCTGGGGGCTGTAACGGTCTCGCTGCGTACCGGCACATCACCGCGCAGCGCCTTCTGTAGCTCTGGCTCGGTCAGGCCGACCGTCGCCGCCACCAAGGCACACAACAGGGGAAGGATCTGCATGCGCGATGTGTATCACGGCTGTCGACCGATTCCGGCGGGGAAGACGCGCGCAAGCCCGCGAGAACAGGGCAAGAAGCGCCTTCTTCGTCGCCGCATTTTTGGTTCCCTATATTGAAGCGGCAAAGTAAAGTAAGTCTCATTACAAAAGGTGGGGATATGACACAGGTAAGTGATGGGAAGAAGGGGCTGGATCCCAAGGCGCGCTCGGCGGCCACGGTCGGCAAGCCCTCCGACGGGGCCAAGCCCGGCGACCTGCTGGAAGCGGTCGAGGCCAGCAGCCAAAGTCAGTCGAACATTGAGAAAATCCGCACGATTCTGTTTGGCAACCAGATGCGCGACTACGAAGCGCGCTTCACCCGCCTGGAAGCCCAGATCAGCCAAGAGACGACGGATCTGCGCGCCGACTTTCGTCGCCGTTTCGAGGCGCTGGAAGGCTATGTGCGGCAAGAGCTGGACGCGCTGAACGAGCGCGTCAGCGGCGAATACAGCGAGCGCAGCGGCGCCCTGCAAGACATGCAAAAGAGCGTCGAAGCGCTGGGCCAGGGGCTGGACAAGCGCGTGCATCAGCTCGACGAGCAGATGGGCAAAGCACAGCGCGAGCTTCGCCAGCAGCTACTGACCCAGTCCAAGCAGCTGCGGGACGACATGCAGGGTGGCATCGCCGAGCTATCTGCTCTGGTGCAGCGCGAGCTGCAGCAGCTTCGCAGTGACAAGACCGACCGCACCGCCCTGGCCGGCTTGCTGACCGATCTGGCCGCGCGCTTGAGCGCCGACAGCTAGCCGCTTGCCATCGCAGGGGGGGCCGCCGCCCGCTTCGGTCAAGCCCTTGGTGTCCATTCAGTTGCCGTCGGTCGAACGCACGAAACAATCGTAGATCTGGGCCTTATGTCTGAACTGCCGCCAACGCCGCCGACTTCGCTGAGCACTGCCGCCGCAGTGAAGGACGAAGGGCTGGGCAGCGCCCCGGATGGCGCGCCCGCGGCAGACGCGGAACCCGCGACCAGCGACGATGCCTATGGGGCGCTGCGTTCCTTGCTGCTGGCGCCCGAGCAGCGCGAGCTATTGGATCTGAAGCAGAAGCTGTCGCAAGTGCGGGCCCCGGTGGCTGCCGACAGCGTCGCCGATGTCTTGCCGACGGCCATTTCGCTGGCCCATCAGCAGGGCGGCGATATGGCGGGGGCTCTGCAGCCTTTGCTGGAAGGCACGCTGACCCAAGCGGTGCGCCAGCGACCCGAAGTGATTGCCGAGGCCATCTTCCCAATCATGGGGCCCGCGATCAGCCGGGCGATTCGCGAGGCCCTGTCGCGCATGATGCAGCAGACGACCTACGCGCTGGAGCATGCGTTTTCGCTGCGCAGCTGGCGCTGGCGTCTGGAAGCTCGGGCGACGGGAAAGCCGTTCAGCGAAGTCGTGCTGATGCACAGCCTGGTCTTTCG
>JAYRFD010000009.1:0-2248 GCA_041908565.1 Polyangia bacterium
ACTACGCGGCCGGGACCTGCGCGACCGCGCGCGCTGTTCCAAACTACGCGGCCGGGACCTGCGCGACCGCGCGCGCTGTTCCAAACTACGCGGCCGGGACCTGCGCGACCGCGCGTGCGGGTCCCAACTACGCGGCCGGGGCCTGCGCGACCGCGCGTGCTGTTCCAAACTACGGGGTTGCGACCTGCGCGACCGCGCGTGCGGGTCCCAACTACGCGACCGGGATCTGCCTGACCGCTCGTGCGGTTCCCGACTACGCGGTCGGGCGAAATCCCGGCGCAGCGCTGGGGGCAGGCTGCGCGGGCGAAGCGTCGAGCCCGTTTTGCAGGGCCGGGCGGCTTCAGGCGTCTTTTTTGGCCAGGGCGCCGCCCAGGAAGTTGGGGTCGCGCTTTAGCTGCTTGACGTGCTCGCGCACCTCGGCAGAGCCCGTCGATTCGATCTCGGACAGCGCATCGTTGAGCTTCTTCTGCGCTTCGGCCTGCGCCAAGGCCATGGCCTGCCGCCGCTGCGCTTCCGCCAAGGCCATGCGGCCAATCGCCATCGGATCGGTCATCGGCATGCTGGCGGCCAGCGTACCCGTCATGTCATCCAGCGACAGCACGTCGATGTCGACGCCGGTCTGCGCATAGATCCACCAGCGCTGCAGCGGCGTCAGCTGAACCAGCGTGCGGCCCTTGGCGGATGCGCTGGCCTTGCTCTGCTCTTGCGCGGCGAAGCGGTTCGCCAGGTCTTCCAGATCGCTGGCTTGCTGCTGCGCTTCTTTCGACAGGCGGGTCAGCTGATCGGCGCTGGCGTTCTTGTCGGCTGCGACGCGCTCGAGCGTCTGCAAGAGCGCTTTCTGCTTGGCCATCAGATCGTCCAGCGAGATCGCGCCCGCGCCGCCCTGCCCCCCCGCATCACCCGCTGGGCCGGCCGCGTCGCCCTTGCCTGCGGCCGCAGCATTCCCAGCCGGCCCCCCACCCGGTCCCAAAGCCCCCCCCTGCGCCGGAGAATCCGAATTCGCCATGGTCCGTAGCGTACCGCGCCGAGCACAACGCAGGCAAGACAGGGCCGAGCATCGACTCAGCAGGCGACACAGCGGGCGAGGTCCCGGGATGCCCGACCGTGGGGCGCAGCCCTTGTGCGATGATGATGCGCAAGGCTGCCCCGCAGGCCGGACGCAGCCAGCAGCAGCCATGGCAAGGAGAGGGGGAATGACCGAGGCACCGCAGTACATCGGAGCGCATCGCATCGACGTCGAGTCAGCGATCGTCGTTTGTCGGTATCAGGGCGCGATCTCGATGGACGAGATCAAGCTCGTCCACGACGTGTTAGAGGCGGTGCTGCAGAGCGAAGGGCACTGTTACCAGCTGATCGACATGAAGACGCTAAAGACGCTGGACCCTCCGCAGCGGCGGTGGATTTCCAAGTGGGCGCAGACGCACACCTTGGAAGCGGTGCTGTGCTTCAATTCGTCGGCGCTGATGTACTACCTGGTCGGCTTGATGACGCGCGCGATCTACCTGCTGCGCAAGGACAAGCGACCGACCGTGCTGATCTTGAAAGACGAAGCAGAAGCGCGCGCCAAGGTCGTCGAACTAGAACAGCGACGCCGACCGAAGGCCAAGCCCGCCCAGGCGTAGCGGCGGCGCGCGGCGCCGTCGGAAGTGCGGGCCTGCACGTGGAAGCGTTCCAGGTCGTGCCCGGTTAGGTCGCGGGGTTGGGGCGAATGGCCGACACGGTGGTCAGGATGGCGTTCTGCTGGATGGTGTCTTTGACTTCGATGGGATAGACGATGCCGTTGGCGCGCAGGAACACGACGTGCTGTTCCTTGCGATACCAGCTACGGCCAATCAGAAGAGCGATGACGCCGCCCAAGGCGCAGAACAGGCCGATGACGACGTTTTCGTTCAGGCTGGGCAGGCCGATGCTGATCGAGCGGGCCTGCTTCAGACGCTTGTTGGCCTTGTCGCGCACGCTGTCGCCGCCGCCTTTGGCTTCTTTTTCAAAGGGATCGTCGTCTTGCGCGTCGCGTCCTTCGATGCCATCGGTGGCGTCGCCCTCCTCGGTTGATTCGGTGGTGGCGGCCGGCTTGGCGGGGGGGCCTGCGTACAAGACCTCGGGCAACACTTTGGCCACAGAGACGATAAGAAGCACAAGGCCCAGAATGATGGCTCCCAGACCCAGCACCTTGTTCGGACGCTCGGAGTTGCGCCCGACGTGCTCGATCTTTTCGACCGGGAACTCGGCGACGGGAAAGTTGCCGTCG
>JAYRFD010000010.1:0-2221 GCA_041908565.1 Polyangia bacterium
AGCGCGTCTTTTGCGACGCTGTTGGCGCAGCAGGATCCCCGCCAGAAGAGCGCGCGATCGCGATACAGTGGAAGGATGGATTCCCTCTCTGCGCCTTCGATCCGCGTCGATGCGGCCGCACAGACCGATGTCGGTCGCATTCGCAAGAACAACGAAGACTCGTACCTGTGCGATCCGGACCTGGGGCTGTATGTCATCGCCGATGGCATGGGCGGTCACGCCGGCGGCGAGGTGGCTTCCGCGATGGCCGTTGAGTCGCTGCGGAAAACCCTCGCCAACGCACCCGACCGAGCCTTCTTGGAAAACCCATCGGTCGAAAATCGCCGCAGCATGCTGCAGTTCTTGGTCAAGGCCGTCAGCGACGCCAATGCCGCGATCTTTGCGCGCGGCATTTCGGATCCGGCGCTGCGCGGCATGGGCTGCACGCTGGACTTGGTGCTGATCCGCGGCCGCAGTCTATTTCTGGCACACGTGGGCGACAGCCGCGTATACGGCCTGCTGGGCGGCGTTCTGTATCAAATGACCGAAGACCACACGCTGGGTCAGACGCTGCTCAACAGCGGAAGCGTGACCGTGGAAGAAGTGGCCAAGCACCCGCAGCGCAATGTGCTGATGCGCGCGCTGGGCGTGTATCCCAAGGTCGAAGTCGACACCGCGTACCTGGACATCGCGCCCGATGATGTCTTCCTGCTGTGTTCGGATGGCGTGTACGGAATGATCGATCCGAACCTGATCGATGCGGCGCTGCGCAAGCCCAGCGACTTTGCCGCGCACAGCCTGATCCAAGGTGCTCTCGACGGTGGAGGCCGCGATAATGCGACGGCAGTCGTGGTGCGAGTGACCTCGTGCGGGCAGTCACCGCCGATTCGCGTGGGATCGGAAGAAGTACGTTCTGCGATGGCCAAAGCCAGCCTGTTCGCCGACTTCAACAATGCCGAGCTATTGCGCATGCAGCAGATGGCCAGCGGTCAGGTCCTGCAGACCGACGAGGTGTTCATCACCGCCGGCCAGCGAGTCGAGCACGTCTTCCTGGTCCTGGACGGAATGGTGTCGGCGTTCCGCGACGGCGTTCGCGTTGGCTGGCTGGGGCCCGGCGATCCATTTGGTGAACTCTCGCTGCACCCCGCGGATAGTGTCGCGACGATCAAAGCAGATCAGCCAAGTCGTATCTTGATGTTCCCGCTGGACGAGCTTCAGACGCTGATGCGCACCGACACCACACTTGGCGTCAAGCTGGCGCTTAACGCCCTGCATCGCGTGTGGCAGCGCTTCCTAAGCCTGTCGGATCAAGTCACGCGCCTTCGAGCCGGCAAATAGAAACTCGCCTGCGCGCTTCACGGCGCGGCGGTCTTCACATTCGCAGCGCGGGCTTCGCGCGGCGCCTACTGCGGAGGCAAGGCCAGGACGCGGCTGTTGCCGGAATCGGCGATGTATAGACCGGCGTCGGTAACCAGGACTTCGATCGGTGTGTTGACGCGAGCCGCCGAGATGCCACCGTTGTTGGCGTTGCCCGCCGTCAGCGAAGGCTGACCGATGGCCGCAACCGCAACCGCCGCGTTCTGCGTGGGGATGGCAGCAAAGCGCAAGACGCGATGGAAGGCCGCATCGGCGACAAATAGCTGACCGTTGTACACGCCGATGCCCTGCGGAACGGACACCACCGTGGCCGATGCACCAACTGGACTGTTGCTGCTGGTCAGGTTGCTTTGGCCAAGGACCAAGTCGGCGGCCTGCCCAGTCGTCGGAGCGGTTGTCTTCCAGACCAGCACGCGGCTGTTGCCAACATCGCTGACGAACAGCGATGTACCGTCGGTATGGACAGCACCTGGCGATCGCAGCGACCCCGCCTGCGCCCCTGCGCTGCCACGATTCGCAGCAGTCGAGTTGAGATCTGCCTGACCCAAAACAACATCCGGAGCCTGCCGGTTCTGCGTCGGTAGGCTGTTCCAGATCAGCACGCGGTGATTGCCGGTATCGGCGACATATAGCTTGCCGCCCGCCATCGCGACCGAGGCGGGGGCACGTAGCCCGCCGCTGGCTCCGCCGGAATTGGCCATGCCCGATGTCATGCTGCTTTGTCCCAGCACCAGATCAGCCGCCGCTTGGTTCGCGTTGGGTGGGCTGCGAAAGCCGCCGGGTAGCGATTGTCGATAAATGGATCAAGAGGTATGATATGTGCCCCGGATCTTGGCAAGGGCGGCGACTTCCGTGCGGCGCGCCC
>JAYRFD010000011.1:0-2434 GCA_041908565.1 Polyangia bacterium
GATCAGGTTGTGCTTTTCGAACGAGCCGTGCTGCGCATCGAAGTTCTTGCCGCCTTCGCCGCCAATCAGACCCTGATAGGCTTCGTTGGACTTCCACCGCCCGCCTTCTGCGTCGAAGGTGATCAGGCGCCGCACCGACGATGCGACGAAGCCGCCCTGCTTGGTGTCGGGATCATCGACGATGCCGTAGTACGCGCCGTTTTCGTTGCTCCACGACATGCCGAACAGCGCCTGCTTGGCTTCGTGCAGGACCTGTGTGTCGCTGATGCGACGGTTGCGCCCCAGGTAGGTGCCGCCGATGACGTCGTCGCGCATGCCCTTGGTGCGCTTGCCGCCATAGCTGCCCGTGATCGCGTAGTGCTCGCTGCCGCCCAGATCCAGCTTTTCCAGGATGTCCTGCCACTGGCTCTGCTTCAGCGTCTCGCTATAGGTCTTGCCCTGCTTCTTCTGTTCTTCCGACGGAATGATCAACGCGTGCGACGGAGCCATGACGGCGCTGATGCCGCCAATCTCTGTCGCGTCATAGCCGACGCTCTTTAACGCGACCGTCAGTCGTCGCGCCGCCGGCTTGCCATCGTTCTTCACCTTCTCGGTTGCCCCCGCCTCTTCGACGGGGTCGTACGTGAACAGCACGGGCTGGCGCAGCCGGATTCGTGTGGCGGTAAAACCCAGAATGAAGCTGACAACCACCGACGCGGACTCTGCAACCAGATCGTCCCCGCCAGGACTTCCGTCGATAATTCCCATCTCGCTCTCCTGTGATGAGCAGCTGCCGTTGAAATGGACTGGGTGCCCCCACCCTGTGTTCCGTCCTGCACCGCACTCGGACAGTGCATGCAACCGTGGCCCCAGAACATGCTACGAGCCAGCCCTGGCGGCTGCCAAGTAGGTTCACAAAGCGCAGGAATTGCCGACGCTATTTCAGTGCCGCGGCTCGGTCGCGGAGATCGGCGAGGCCAAAAAGCGCTGGCGAGGCAGGCGATACAAGACGTGGCGGCGAAGCGGGTGGCCTTCCGGTAGGCGGGGGTGGTCAAAGTCGTCGCGCGGATCGCGCTGCATGCCCAGGCGCTGCATGACCGCTGTCGACCGCGTGTTCTTGGGCACGGTCAGCGAGACCACTTCATCTACGCCAAGTGCGCGGAACGCATGGTCCAGGCACAGGCGTGCCCCCTCGGTGGCGTAGCCGTGGCCCCAGACCGACGGCGTCAAGCGCCAGGCAATCTCCAGGCAGGGGCGATCCGGCGATGTGAAGTGCGCGGTAAACGTCGGGTGATAGATGCCGACAAAGCCCAAGAAATCGTCGTGGCGCTTTTGTTCGTCGTGGCGCTCTTGTTCGTCGTGCCCGTCCTTTGGGGCCAACGAAACCACCCAGACGCCATAGCCGTGCGCGTCGAAGTGGGCCTGGATGCGGGCCAGCGACGCCAGCGTCTCGTCTCGCGTCATGACGCTGGGAAAGTGCTCCATGACTCGCGGGTCGGCATTTAGGGCGACAAACGGCTCAATGTCGGTCGTGCGCCACGACCGCAAAAGTAGACGCGGCCCACGAAGCGAAGGAATCTGCATGGCCATTCAGGCTAGTCCGTCGACGGATGGCCTGTCATCCATAAGTCGAAGTCGTTCGCCATTCCGCCGGGGCTGCCCGCCCCGAATCAAAGGAGCCCGATGTCGTCCCAGCCCGAGCCCGCCGCGCAGCGCCGTGCGTATTCGGTCGCCGTGTATCCGCGATCAAACGGGCGCGCGCTTTTGATCCTGCATCGCCGACTTGGCGTCTGGCTGCCGCCGGGCGGCGAGTGTCTGACCGGCGAGACCCCGCTTGAAGCAGCCCAGCGCGAGCTTTTCGAAGAAACGGGCCTGCGCGGCCGCTTTCCGCAGACATCGCCGTTTGTCGGCACGCCGCCCGGGTACTTGGGATACGAAGAACACATCGCCGGCAGCAAAGGACTGCACATGAACTTCGTGTTTGTCGTCGACGTCGACACCACCGATGTGCAGCCCAACGACGAGTTTTCACAGTGGCGCTGGGTGTCCGATATGGGCGACCTGCAGGCCCCCGAAAACGTCGGTCAGTTCTTGCATGCCGCGCTGGCCGCCCCGCCCGCGTCCTTGTAAGGCGCTGCGTCCGTCGACGCTTAACGCACCGTCGGCTTGATGCGTCCGTCGGGGGCTTGGATCTCGGGGGTTAGGCAGGTGGCGCCGGAAAAGTCGAAGGGGCCACTTTGCCCGATGCCTTTGATGTTGCTCCACTGCGGGTCGGTGGCAGAACAGCGAGCCCGCGGGTCGCTGTCGGGCAGCGATCGAATGTAGTCGGCCAAGGCGTCGCGCAAGCTGATGCCGGTGTTGAAGCGCGTGGTGTTGCGCTTCAGCACCACGAAGCCCGATCCACCGACGGAAATGAAGTCGTTCACCGCCGCCTTGTAGCTGGCATAGCAGTCCA
>JAYRFD010000012.1:0-3407 GCA_041908565.1 Polyangia bacterium
CGTCCGTCGTCCGTCGTCCGCCATCGGCTGGTTGCGAGGTCTGTTGGTTTGGGGTTCCAAAGAGACGGGGCGCAACGGGGCGGGCGCGCAGGTGCCTCTCGAGCCTGGGGGCGGATCCGTTGGCGAATCCGCGGGCTGGTTCTGGCAACCCCGCCGGTTGTTCCTGAAGACAAACCGTGCGACGATTTTCCCTTCATGGGGGTTGGCCGGGCTGCACGTGCAGCCAGGGGACGGCGCAACGGAGGATCCTTCGCATGCGGATTCTGGGGCTTTCTGTTCGTTCGGGTCTGGGCCTGGCGGCCGCTGGGTGCTTGACGTTGGCGAGTGTTGGTACGACGCAAGGGCTGTCGCTGCCTGCCGACTCTGGGGGCTCGGGCGGTGGCGGCGGCGGTGGCGGCCAGCGTTGGACGGCCGGCAACGGCAATCCCACCGGCGGCAAGACCGATGTCGAGTACGTTGACGGCAAGGCGATCATCCCGTGGAGCGAGCTGGAAGGCGGCAGCGAGAGTGGCAACCGCAGCTATCTGTACGAAGCCTGCGCGCAGCTCAACCTGTTCTGGGGATCCGCGATCTCGTGCCGCGTCGTGCGTCCCAGCTTCCAGCGCTTCTACGACTCGCTGGCCAAGGAAAAGGCCCGCATGCGCGAGCTTGCTGGCAATGCTGGCAACGTCGGCGCTTTGTTTGTGAACTCGATCGGCTGCTTCAGCGATCGCGCGATGGCCGAAGGCGCCGTGATCTGGACCTTTGGCAAGCGCACCGAGCGCACCAAGAACGACTTTCTGAGCAAGGTCAAGACCATCACCGTCAAGTACATCGACGGGCAGGATCCCGCCGAGAAGAACATCCAGGTCGAGCCGTTCGTCGAGCTGAAGGGCAGCGACCTGATCCTGCACGTCCGCAACGATCTGGTCAGTGGCACCGCCGGCATGCTGCGCAGCGATTCCAGCGGCATTCTGCATGGCTGCGGCTGGGTCAACGCCGGCATCTTCGCCAACTTCCCCGAGATCAAGAAAGTCTACGACGACTACCATTAGCCCCCGCCCGCCGAGCCGTTCGAGTTGCAGCCGTTCGAGTTGCAGCCGTTCGAGTTGGAGGCGGTCGAAGAGGTTCGGCTGTTGCTCTGTGGCCTGATCCTGCAGCGGGCTAGGGTGGAGTCGCCGCTTGGCGTGTGCCCTAGTCTTCGTCGCTCTGCTGGGCGGACAAGCGATCGAGCACGGCCATGTCTTCCAGCGTCGTCACATCGCCGCGCGCACGGCCGGAACAGGCGATCTCGCGCAGCAGGCGGCGCATGATCTTGCCGGATCGCGTCTTGGGCAGCGCGTCGGTAAAGCGGATCTCATCGGGGCGGGCGATGGCGCCGATCTCTTTGACGACGTGCTGGCGCAGGATCTCGGCTGCCGCGTCGCTGGCGTGCAGGGCTGATGCAGCGCTTTGCGCGGACTGCGCACGCAGGGTGACGAAGGCGACCAGCGCCTGGCCTTTGATCTCATCGGGGCGACCGACGACCGCCGACTCGGCCACCGCGGGATGCGACACCAAGGCGCTTTCGACTTCAGCCGTGCCGATGCGGTGGCCGGCTACGTTCAGCACGTCATCGACGCGGCCCACCACCCACAGATAGCCGTCTTCGTCGACGCGGGCGCCATCGCCGGTGAAGTACACGGGCTTGCCGTCGACCGCCATGTCACCGAAGTACGTCTTGCGATAGCGCTCGGGATCGCCCCAGACCGTGCGCAGCTGCGAGGGCCAGGGCCGCGTGATGACCAAGAAGCCGCTCTGGCCGGGCTGGCAGCGCGTGCCGTCTTTGTGGATGACCTCGACGGACAGGCCGGGCAGCGGCTGCGTGCAGGATCCCGGCTTGGTCGCCGTTGCCCCGGGCAGCGGCGCCACCATGATCGCGCCTGTCTCGGTCTGCCACCAGGTGTCGACGATCGGGCAGCGGCTGCCGCCGATGGTCTGGTGATACCACAGCCAAGCGGCGGGATTGATCGGCTCACCGACGGTGCCGAGCAGGCGCAGGCTGGATAGGTCGTGGCGCTTGGGCCACTCGTCCCCCCAGCGCATAAACGATCGGATGGCGGTCGGCGCCGTGTACAAGATCGTCGCGCCCCAGCGCTCGCAGATCTCCCACAGGCGGCCGCGGTGCGGCGTGTCGGGAGCCCCTTCGTAGATCAGCACCGTCGCGCCGTGCATCAGCGGACCATAGGCGATGTACGAGTGCCCCGTGATCCAGCCGACATCGGCCGTGCAGAAATAGGTGTCTTCGTCGCGCAGATCGAAGATGTAGCGCGTCGTAAACGCCACCCCGGTGCCATAGCCACCCGTCGAATGAACGACGCCCTTGGGCTTTCCGGTTGTGCCGCTGGTGTACAGGATGAACAGCGGGTGCTCGGCGGGGACGGCGATGGCCGGGCAGTGGGCGCTCTGTCCGCGCAAAAGGTCGGCCCAGAAGTGGTCGCGGCCCGGCTGCATGGCGATCTCGCAGCCGACGCGGCTGACCACCACGACGTGCTTGACCTGCGGGCAGCTGCGCAGCGCTTCGTCGACGTTGTGCTTCAGCGGAATCACCTTGCCGCGACGATATCCACCGTCGGCCGTCAGCACGCAGGTGGCGCCGGCGTCCTGCACGCGATCGCGGATGGCATCGGCAGAAAAGCCGCCGAAGATCACCGAATGCGTCGCCCCCAAGCGAGCGCAGGCCAGCACGGCGATCACAAGCTCGGGAATCATCGGCATGTACAGGACGACGCGGTCGCCGGTCTTTACGCCCAGCGACTGCAGGGCGTTGGCGGTGCGGCAGACCTCGCGATGCAGCTCGAAGTACGTAAGGACGCGCGACTCGACGCCGCGCTCGGTCGGCTCGCCTTCCCAGATCAGCGCCGCTTTGTTGCGGCGGTGCGTCGACAGGTGGCGATCCAAGCAGGACTCGGTCAGGTTCAGCTCACCGTCGGCAAACCACGTCACAAACGGAGCGCGGCTTTCGTCCAGCCCTTGCGTAAACGGCTTGCGCCAGACCAGAAGCTCGCGCGCTTGCGCTGCCCAGAACCCTTCGGGATCGCTCGCCGCCTGCTTTTGCAAAACGGACAGCTGCGTCGCGTTGATCAGGGCCTTTTCGGCAAACTCCGGCGACGGCGCAAACGTACGATGTTCCGAAAGGACGGTGTCGAGCGTCTTCATGCGCCGAGTGTACTTTTTTTCGCCGCGGCAAGGGACGGGCGCGCGCTGCAAGTCCAGACGCCCTGCCGGTGGCCAAACGCACCTGCCGGTGCGCTGCTAGTGTTTGGGGCGACAGTCGTCGGTGGGGTACAGGGCGGCGCGGGCGCCGGGGTGGCCGGTCAGGTGCAGGGCGACCAGCTGAACCTGCCAGGCCAAGATGGCCTGCGAGGCGTGGCGACGCAGCAGGCTTA
>JAYRFD010000013.1:0-3432 GCA_041908565.1 Polyangia bacterium
CGCTGTAACGATCGCGCGCGGCCTTGCATCGTAGTCTCGACTCTTTTTCAACCACATGGGCGGCGAGGGACCGAAAATAACCGCAGCCGAATCGCGGCTCGATCGAACCGCGGGCCCGCTTCGCCCGTACTCAGTGACACATGCTGCGCGCAGCCGATCGCGCGCCCCGTACCAAGGAGCCTGCTTATGACCCTGCGTACCCAAAAGACGCTGCTGTTGTCCGCGATGCTGTGTGCCACTGTGCCGACGCTGGCGCTGCACGAAGCGGCCGCCCAAAAGGCCGCCAAGGCACCGCCCGCCGCCAAGCCGGCCGCCGCACCGAAAGAAGCCGCGAAGCCAGCCCCCCCTGCGGTGGTCGAGCGCGGCGAAGCGATCTTCGCCGGTGGCTGCTTCTGGTGTGTCGAGACCGCGTTCGAGGGCCTGCCCGGCGTCAGCGCCGTCATCTCGGGCTATACCGGCGGCGCCAAGCGGGACCCGTCGTACGAAGAGGTGTCTTCAGGCGGGACCGGCCATGCGGAAGCGGTGCGCGTGGTCTTCGATCCCAAGCAGATCAGCTACGCCAAGCTGCTTGAGATCTTCTGGCACAACATCGATCCGCTGGATGCGCGCGGCCAGTTCTGCGACAAGGGCACGCAGTATCGATCGGGCATCTTCTATCTGGACGAAGCGCAGAAGAAAGCGGCGGAAGCATCGAAGGCCGCGGTCGTCGCCGCCAAGCACTTTCCGTCGCCGGTGGTGACCGAGATCACCGCGGCTGGCCCCTTCTATCCGGCCGAGGAATACCACCAGGACTTCTACAAGAAGAAGCCCGAGCGGTACTACAGCTATCGCACCGGCTGCGGTCGCGACCGTCGCCTGCAAGAGCTTTGGGGCGCCGAAGCCGGCACGCCAAAACACTAGGAAGGTGTTTACATATTTGGCTTTGGATGCACTCAGCGAGCCATAGCGCACGGCTGGGGCCCCGGCGGACGCGGACTCTTTTTTCGAGCCGGCCCAACATTAGACAGACTCGCGAAAAAAGAGCCTGCTGCCGCCCCAGCCTTCGTTCTTGTCGACGATGGCCTTGTTTTGCAGACACCTTCTTGGTGATTCAGGTACTGCCGCGATCCCGCCAAGAACGGACCCATCGATCGTCGAACACGCCGCATCACGAATCTGCCCAAAGTCCCCCTCAGCGGATTCCTTTTTCCCCCAACCGCACACCCATCGTTGGCGCCGGCTGCCCACACGCAAGAACGCGCGGATGCACTAACTCTCGACGGAGATCCCCCAATCCGACCCGAGGTGCTGCCAGCCCTGCAAGCGTTGCTGATTGCCTGCCTTCAGCGATCGTGGTAGCGCAGGACAATGAGAACAGGGTTACCCAATTGGACACTCCTTTTTCTTGCCACCCTGGCGGCCTGTGCCGATCCCGCGCCGTCCATGCCGGGGGCGGTGACGTACCACCAGGACATGGTTCCGCTGCTCGCGCGTTACTGCACGGGATGCCACGTTGCCGACGGAATCGCGCCGTTTTCTCTCACCGATTACCAAAGTGCAACCCGCTATGCAGCCGCATCGAAGCAGGCGGTTCTTGCGGGCACCATGCCGCCCTGGCTGGCTTCGGATGCTGGTCTGCCGCTGCGCTACTCGCACAAGCTGCGCCCCCAGGATCGCGAACTCCTGCTTCGTTGGATCGACAGCGGAATGGAAAAAGGAGATCCGCAGAGCCCGGCCCGCACGGACATTCCGCCACCCGAGACCGTCGAGCTTCCGCGTCCAGACCTGCGTCTGATGCCAGAAGATTCCTATGTGCCCAATGCCAAGCAGGCCGATGACTATCGCTGCTTCGTGGTCAAGGACGAGCTACCCACCGATCTGTATGCGCATGCGGTGGCGATCCATCCGGACCAAGTCCGCATCGTCCACCACGTGGTCCTGTTTGAAGTGCCCAGCGCTGGAGTCGCAAAGGTGCGAGAGCGGATCGGCAAGGATGGCCAGGCTGGCTACAACTGCTTCGGGGGCGCCGGATCGGGCGACGATGCACGGGTCGTAATGGCCTGGGCGCCCGGCGGTGTCCCAGCCCGTTTTCCCAGCGGCACGGGGCTGAAGATCTCGCGCGGATCGCTTCTGGTCATGCAGGTTCACTACAACCTGCGAAACGGCGCGCGAGCCGATCGGACCTCGGTGGATATGGAAGTGTCGACCACGCCGCCGGACCGCTTGGCGCAGATCTGGCCGGTGGCCAATCCCCGCGGGCTGTTCATCAAGGCCGGGGACCCCGCCGCCAAACAGATCGTTCAGTTTCCCGTCTGGCAGCTTCAGGCGTACTACGGCTTTCCGGCGGGAAACCTGCTTTTGCACGGCGCGGCGCCGCATATGCATCTGCTGGGGCGCAAGCAGACCGTCTCAGTCGAGGACGGTCCGCTTTTGCTTGAGATTCCGCGCTGGGACTTCAACTGGCAGCTTCCCTACGCGTTCCAGAATCCCTACGAGCTACGGCCACAAGACACGCTGCAGATCACCTGCGAGTTCGACAACAGCGCCAACAACCAACCCATGGTGGACGGCCAGCGCCAGCCGCCTCGCGACGTCCGCTGGGGCGAAGGAACCACGGACGAGATGTGCCTGAACTTCCTGTATGTCGCCCCGCTGTAGATCGCGCAACGTCCGGAACAGGTGCCTGCGTCCCCCTCGATCGCACGTTCCATCCGGGCGTCTGCGAGTCGGGCCAGAAGGGCCCTCCGATTCCGCAGCGGGTCCCCCTGGGTCGCAGGATCGCTAGGGTTTCGCTGACGAGACGGCTTCTAGTTCGGCGATCGATCGGTCGATCCATGCGCGGTGGGCGGCGACAGGAATCCAGCAGTCGGCTTCGATGGCGCGGCTGTCCCGCTGCTTGGTGCGAAACCCGGTCAGGACGCCGATGACTTCGACCTGCCGGGAAGTCCCCGACACCAGCGCCGGTCCGCCGCTGTCGCCCGCTGAAGACGGCGTCTTGATGCCCGCTCGAACCGAGCAGATCTCTTTGGGGTCGGGCAGGTCCAGGCGACGGAGCGCCGCGCTCTTCTGTCCCATGGTGTTGCGCGACTCGTGCGGGTGCACTTCGCCGAAGCCGACCGACTGGACTTCTTGGTTCAAGGTGGTGGGCGCTGCGTGCAGGCTCAAGGGATAAAGCCCAGCCAGCGGCGCATCCGTGGCCAGCAGCGCCAGGTCGATTCCGCCCTTGCTGTCGGGATGAACCAGCGCCTGTTTGATGCGCACCTGCGCCGGCACCGCGCCCCGATAGTTCAGTCGTCCTTCCCCGCGATAGATGCCGACTTGCGTCGGCAGATCGGCGCGCGCCTGTTCGCTTGCGCGATCGGTCACGCAGTGCGCGGCCGTCAGCACGATGTTCGGTCGAATCAAGGTGCCGGTGCAGAAGATGCCCTTTAGCTCGGTGCCAAAGACGCCGGC
>JAYRFD010000014.1:0-5917 GCA_041908565.1 Polyangia bacterium
AAACGGCGTCGACTTCGTGGCCATGGACCAGGACGGCTTCGACACCCTGGTGCTGCCCGACCTGCAGTTCCGCATCCCGGCCAACATCGATCTGTATCGCGACCGCTTGCTGGCGCTGTTCCCGCGCGAACGCCGCGGCATCGATCGCTACATGAGCCTGCTGCGCGCCGTGATGTACGTCAGCAGTCGGTCAGCGGGCGGCGGGACACCGGGCCTGCGCACGCTACTGGGTCTGGGGACCGATGCCTTGGTGCTGGCGCAGAATCGCGAAGCAACCATCGGGCAGTTCCTGGACACCTGCACGCGCGATCCGTGGCTGCGCGCCGTGCTGCTGGGCCAAAACGGCGACTACGGCGTGCCGCCCAGCGAAGCCAGCGCGTTTTTGCACATGGGCCTGTGTGCTCACTACTTCAGCGGCGCGTTTTACCCACGCGGTGGCGGACAGGTCATCGCCGATCAGCTGACGTCGGCCATCGAACGCTTCGGCGGAACGGTCCACCTGCGCCATCCGGTTGACCGGGTTGTGATCGAAGGCGGACGCGCCGTGGGACTGCGCCTGGAAGCCAAGACTCCCGACGAACCAGCGATGATTGTGCGAGCCCGCAACGTGCTGTCGAACGCCGATCTTTTGGTGACGCTGAACCGCTTGGTGGGCCGCGAACACCTGCCCAGCGACTGGCAAAGCCGGCTCGATTCCTATCACATGGCCGACGCCATCTTCATCACCTTCCTGGGCATCCGTGGCGACATGCAGAAGCGCGGCATGCGCGCGACCAACTACTGGCAGTTCGATGGCTACGACTTCGATGCGTTTTATCGCGCCGGGCGACAGCCGGATGCCGACGGAAAGATGCAGGCCGGGGGCTGCTATATCACCAGTGCCACGCTGAAGGATCCAGAGTCCGCGTTGCATCACGCCCCCGCCGGCATCAGCAATGTCGAGGTCATGACCGTCGTGCCGGGATCGCCATCGCACTGGGGGGCCAAAAGCGGCGATGCCGAAGCCTGGCGCTATCGCCACAACGAACGCTACCAGCGCATCAAGCAGGGGCTGGAAGAGCAGATGATCGCGCGCCTGGACGCGCTGTTCCCCGGCAGCGCGCAAAACGTGGTCTATCGCGAGTCCGCGACGCCGCTTTCACACTCTCGCTTCACGCGCGCCACCGACGGTACTGGATACGGTCTGGCAGCCACGCCAGAGCAGTTTCTGGCCGGACGCCCCGGCACGCGCGGACCCGTTGCCGGCCTGTATTTGACGGGAGCCTCGACGCGTTCGGGCCACGGCATCATGGGGGCCATGCTGGGCGGCAAGCAGGCCGCACGCCGCATCTTGCGCGATCTGTCGACGGGTGCCGACGGGACCAAAGCTTCCTAGCGCACCCAAGCCACGCGCGGGCACCAGCGGACAGGCTTGCTGCATCGACGATGTGGCGGGGGAAGGACGAAGGCGAGCAGAGGCAGAGGCGAGCGGTTGCAGAAACGAGCGCTTGCAGAGCCTAGCGGTTGCCCCAGGGCGAGCGGCCGAGCAGAACCAGATACAGCTGGTTGGCGTCGACGATGCGCACGGTCATGCCACCAAAGGTGACCTGTTCACCGACTTTGATGGGCACAGGATTCGAGCCATTGACTCGCACGCCGTCGATGATCGTGCCGTTGTGCGAGTTCAGGTCGATGACCACCCAGCTGCCGTTCGGTTCACGACGGATGTGCGCATGCAGCTTCGACACGGACGGATTGCGCAGAACCACGTCGCAGTTCCGCGCTCGACCGACCGAGATTCGATCCGAGTAGGGATTGGTTGGCGCCTTGATCAGCTTGACGACGCGCAGCTCGCTGGTCGGCTTCTTTCGGGCCGCATCACGGGACACGAGCTGCGTCGCAAACGATGAAGCCCCCACCGGATCGACGGTCTCGTAGTACAGCAAGAACAGATGCGGGAAGCGAGCAGCGAACTCGTCTGCGCTGAGTTTATTGGCTAGCTCGGTGAGTTCGCTGATTTCCATGCCGATGAAAATCGTACCACGCGCACAAATGGCAAAGGAACAGCAAACTTTTCGACCCAAGCAGACGGGCGGGCGCCTGCGCGCAGCGTCCCATCCAGCCCGCTTCGCGTGTTCTGTCAGGGCCTTCTTCCAGGGCCTTCTTCCACCACCGCAGAATGGCCGCGGCTGCCCGCGCTGCTTACGCTCTTGTGTCCCGTTATCCAGCCATCCGGACGGACCGATTCCGCGGTACTTCGTCCTTGGTGCATGACGCCGCCGGTTCAGCACAAGGTGCTCTGCCGCGCGCGCCAGAAGCCGGCGCGTAACAGACGAACGAATCGGCGAACGAATCGGCGAACGAATCGACGAACGAATCGGCGAACGAATCGACGAACGAATCGACGAACGAATCGGCGAACGAATCGGCGAACGAACGGGCGAGCAGGCGAAGCCTAGCGAGACGTCGAGGGCTTTTCTGGGTTGACCCAGTTGCCGCCCCAGCGGCGGAACAGATCCTGCGAAAAGGCTTCCCATTCAGCGCGCGTGCGCGAAGCTGGGAAGGGCTCTGGCGGGATCAGCGTATCGTCGCCACCGACGATCTTGATGCCCTCCGGCGTGATCTGTCCCATGCGGAAGGGGCGCCAGGTGTGCTGGTTGCTGGGGTCGACGCGAACCGTGCCACCGGGGCCATCAAACGACTGGTTGCGCAGCGCGTTGCGAATCGCCGGCACTTCCACCGAGCCCGCTTGTTCGACCGCCTGCGCCCACAAATAGACGCTGCTGTACGCCGCTTCCATGGCGGCACTGACGACGCGATAGTCGCCGTACTTCTTGCGGAAACGATCGATGAAGCGAAGGTTCGGCTCGCGCGGCAGCGCCTGCAGATAGCTGGCCGCCACATAGTCGCCGTTGACGTCGATGTCAGAGATCTGCGCCAGCTCGTTTTCGCCCATCGTGAAGGACACGGTGGGCGCTTGCTTGGGCGTGATGCCCGCCGCACGAAGCTCGGCCAAGAAGTCCAGATTGCTGGAGCCGATCAGCGAGTTGAAGATCAGATCGGGCTTGGCCGCGACGATCTTTTTGATCTCGGCTGCGAATAGCTTCTGACCCAGCAGCGCGTAGCCCTCGCCAACGATGCGTGGCCGCTCGCGGTCTTTGCCGCCGTCCTTGCCGGTCGAAGCAGCCAAGGACGCCAAGGTGTCGCGAATGATCTCCGCCGCCGTGTGCGAGAACATTCCGTCGGTGCCCATGTAGTAGATGCGCTCGACCTTGCGGTTGGCAAGGCACCAGCGCAGGGCCGGAATGACCAGCTGATTGGGCACCGGTCCGCAGTAAATGATGTTCAGCGAGTCTTCCAGCCCTTCGTCGCGGGCCGGGAACATCAGCAGGTTGCCCGTGCGCTCGATGATGGGCCGCATGCTGTGTCGGTTGCTGCTGGTCCAGCCGCCAAACAGCGTCACCACTTTCTTTTCGGTGATCAGGCGCTCGGCTTCGGTTGCAAAGACCTTGTTGTCGGACTTGCCGTCGGCGACGATGGCTTCCAGCTGACGGCCCAGCACGCCGCCGCGCTCGTTGATTTCGCTGATCGCCAGCAAGGTCGCATCGATCACGGGTCGGGCGCTGATCGACAGGGTGCCCGCCTGGGAATTGATGACGCCGACGCGGATCGACTCGCGCGGTTGCGTCAGCGGCTGCGGCGGGTTTTGCGTCTTGCCGCCAGGATCCAGCGGTGTGACCGTCGGCTTGCGCGTGCTGCGATAAAACGCAGCAAAGCTGGCCCCCGCCACCACCAAGCCGGCCCCACCGATCAGCCACGTTCGCCGGCTGGTATCGCCCGTCACGGTGGCCGGTCGCGGCGTCGCTGCTGCAGCCCGCGCCGGGCTCTTGCCACTGTCCGTTGCCGGAGTCGCGCTGGTCGCTGTGCCCGTCGGCTTGCCCGGTGTTTCCGGGCGCTGCTTCGGATTGGCAGCGCGCGTGCGCTGTGGAGCCGAGAGCTTGCCCACCACCAGGAAGCTGAACGTCGGGCGCTCGGCCCCGATGACGGCGGCTTCCAAGGCCAGGCGCATCTCTTCAGCGTTCTGATAGCGATCGGCGGGCCGCTTGGCCATCGACTTGCGGACGATCTGCACCACGGCTTCCGGCACATCGGGAGCCAAGCGTCGCGGATCCGGGATCGGCGCCTTGACGTGCGCCATCATGATCTGCGGCACGCTGCCCGTCGTGTACGGCGGGTTGCCGGTCAGAAGCGCATAGAAGCTGGCGCCCAGCGAATAGATATCGGTTCGCCCGTCCAAAGGCTGCGCGCTCGCCTGCTCGGGGCTCATGTAAAGCGGCGTGCCAACGACGACGCCCGACTTGGTCAGGCCTGTCTCTTCGAACAGCTCTTTGACCAGGCCGAAGTCGGCCAGCTTTACCGTGCCGGCCGGTGACACCAGGATGTTGTCCGGCTTGATGTCGCGGTGGATCAGCCCCGCCTGATGCGCGGCGGAAAGAGCACTGCAGCACTGCGCGATGACGTTGCAGGCCTCGACAAAGTTCATGCGGCCCCGGCGCTTGATGTAGTGGCCGGCGCTGCCTGGGTTCAGAAGCTCCATCGCGATGTAATAGGCATCGTGCTCGTAGCCGATGTCGTAGATCGCGATGATGTTGGGGTGGTTCAGACGGCCCGCGACCTGCGCTTCGTTGATGAAGCGCTCGACGGCCACCGCCTGTTCCTTGCGAGCTTCGGGCAGGAACTTGATCGCGACGTGACGGTTCAGCGTCGTGTCTTCGGCCTCGTACACCGTGGCCATGCCGCCCGTACCGATCAGGCGCGTGACGGTGTACTTGCCAAAGCGCTGCCCCAAACGAGGATCTGCGCCGCCCCCGTCACCAGCATTTGCGGGCGATGCGGACTCTGCGCCTTTCTTCGGATCACCGGGGCCAGACACTACTTACATCATCAGGATCTGGTGCCAACGGATCAACAGTTTCATGCATCTGGATCGCTCTTCCCTTGGTAGACAGGGTCTGCTGGCCTGACAAAGTGACGCCCACCCCCCTTGCTCTGCGCATGAATCCCTGGTCCCAAGAACCCAGGGACGCGCCCATTGAACCGACCGATCCCAAAAGAACGAGCCCGACTGCCGGGGCTGCGCCCGAGGCAAAACCGCTTTTCGAGGCTCGTGCTCTTGCGCTATACGTTGCCGTCTTATGAGCAAGGATGACGACGAGTTCAGCCACGACCTGGATGAAAGGCAAGAGCAGCTTGAGCAGCGCCTGCGGCAGCAGATCGACAGCCTGGCCAACGACTTTGCCGATCTGGGCCCCGACCTGCGCTGGACCTTGGTGCGTGGCCTCATCCACCAGGCGATCCACTTCGCCGCCGAACGCGAAGACATCGAGTTCTGCGCCATCGCGACCTACCTGGGCGACATGATCGGGCATGCCCACGAGCTAATGCACGACAACGAGCCCACGCAGCCACCGCGCGAAAAGCTGGTGCACTGATCACCCCTCTGGCCGCGCCCTCTCTGCCCTTCCCGTCGCCTCTCCATCGTCCACCCAGCCGTCGCTGCGTATCAGAACGAAAGCGGCATGCCCCAGGTGAAGTGAATGCGGCCCGGGAAGTGCGCATACGCTGGCTCGTACTTCCAGCGATCGCTCTGCAGCAGCGGTTCTTGCCCCGGCAGCGTCAGCGGATAGGCATAGTCCAGCGAGATCGGACCGAAGGGCGTCAGCAGCCGCAGCAGCGACAGTCCAACGCTGAAGCGAAAGTCATTCCACTGCAGCCGTTCCCAGCCATCGAAGACGGCTCCGGTGTCGACGAACAGAGCGCCCACCCACGGCCAGGGCAGCTTCTGCGAAATGGCGAACTCCCACTCGATCTGCGACAGGATGCGGACGTTGCCGCCCTGCGGCACCACGCGATACGCCAAGTCGTTGAACAGCGATCC
>JAYRFD010000015.1:0-8086 GCA_041908565.1 Polyangia bacterium
CGATCGTTGACCGCTGTCTACAGCGCGACCCGGAACAACGGTATGCCGACGTCGATGAGCTAGCCGGAGCCCTGGCGATCATCACCGAGCCGGAAGAAGCGATTGTCCCGGGCGGCAATCCATATCGAGGCCTGCTGCCGTTCGAGTCCGAACATCGCGCGCTGTTTTTTGGCCGCAGCGAAGAGATTGCTGCGGTGGTTGATCTGCTCCGCAACCGGACCATTGTGGCGGTGGTGGGCGAGTCGGGGGTTGGCAAGTCCTCTCTGTGCCGCGCGGGTGTCCTACCGCTCTTTGCCGATGGAACGGCGGACAGCCGAGTGTCTTGGGATCTTGTCTGCGTCGTGCCCGGTCAGCGCCCAGGGCACGCCCTGGCCGATGGGCTGGCGAAGGTGGCAGCCGGCCCCGCATCGCGGGGCTTGCTGATCTTTATCGATCAAGCCGAAGAGCTCGTAACCACAGCCGATGCACAGGAAGCCAAGGCCTGCGTGGCGACACTAGGGCGCATTGTCCAAGAGCGGCCGCAGGTGCGCATTCTGCTGACGATTCGCGCCGATCGCTTGCCGCAACTTTCGCTTCTGGTCGACCCAAGTGGCGAGCTTTCGCGCGGCATCTTCTTGCTACAGCCGCTGCGCGCCACAGGTCTCCGCGAAGTGGTGGTGCGCCCGGCTCGACTGCGCGGGTACGTATTTGAGACGGAAGATCTGGTGCAGGAACTGGTGCGCGATACGTTGAGCGCGCAAGGCGGCCTGCCCCTTCTGTCCTTTGCCTTGGCAGAGCTGTGGGATGCCCGCGAAAACAAAAACGGCAGGCTGACGATCCCTGCAACGGCGCTCTCTGAAAAGGGGGGCGTAGTGGGTGCACTCGCGCGGCATGCGGATGCCGTCATCGCGAACCTAACATTCGATGCACGCCATGCAGCCCGGCGGATCTTGCGTCGTTTGGTCAGCGTTGATGGTTTGCGCATCGCCCGTGCCGAAGACGAACTACGGCGGATGGGCCGGGCTGCGGAACTGGCGCTGTCCGAACTGGTGCGCGGACGCCTGCTGGTTGTGCGCAACACAGACCACGGCTGCACCGTCGAGATCGCCCACGAGGCACTGGTGCAGGGATGGGATACGTTGCGTACTTGGTTGCTGGAAGAGCGGGAGGCCCGCGCGTTGTTGCAGCGCGTCGAGACCGCTGCTCGGGAATGGGAACGCCTGGATCGCGCCGTAGATGCGCTGTGGGGTCGGCGGCAGTTGTTGGAAGCGGCGCCAGCTCTGGCACTGTTGGAAGCGCCGGATCTAGGTGAGCTAAGCGAACGCGAACGCTTGTTCCTGGCTGCGTCTCGACGAGCAGGGAGGCTGCGCCGGCTGCGCCAGATCAGCCTGCTGGGTGGAGTGCCGTTGCTGGCATTGCTGAGCTACGTCGTGATTTCGTACCGCCTGCATCGGAATGTCATGGAACAGGTGGCCACCCAGCTACGGCAGGCTGAGGATGCGCTCTCGCAGGGGCGCGCTGGGCGCCAGCGCATAGATGCGCTGCGAGCAACGGCATTTTCCCTGTTTGACCGCGGCGATCGTCTGGGCGGCGAACAAAAGTGGGCGCAGTTCATTCGAGATGCCAGCAACGTCGATGAAGACTTGGGCAAGGCCAGCCGAGCGTTGGAATTGGGCCAGCTCTTGGCTCCGCAGAACGCGCTGGTCAAAGAGCGCTTTGCGTCCGTTCTGCTGGAACGTGCGCTGCTTGCCGAAGCACTGCACCTGACTCGCTTGTTCGAAGATCTGCGCTATCGCTTGGCCTTGTACGACGGAGGCGGCGCGCGAAGCGAGCTGCTAGATGCTGCGGCTGAGCTGCAGCTTGTCGGCTTGCCTGCCGATGCTCAGGCGACGCTAGCTGCCGTGGTCCGTGGTCCGTCGTTGCTGTGGCGCGCGGGGGATGCGCACGCGCTACCGCGGGCTGGCAAAGTGTCTTTGCCACCAGGATCGTATCTGCTTACGCTGATACGGCCCGCGGCGCCGCACGTCCGATTGCCCTTGCGGCTGCAGCGCGGTGAGCATCTATCGCTAACCGCAGACATCCCCTCTGCGACGGAAGTACCTGCGGGGATGATCTGGATTCCTGCGGGGCGATTCTTGTATGGCAGCGCTGCCGATGAGAGCGCAAGGCGTGGATTCTTGCGCGCAGATCCGCTGCACGAGCGCAGGACCGATGCCTACTTCATCGCGCGGTACGAGACCACCTATGCCGATTGGCTCGACTATCTACGGCATCTTGATCCGCAAGAACGGGCACAGCGCTTGCCCCGCGCCGGAACAAGCTTTCAGGGGGGACTTGGCCTGCAGGAAGCGCCGGATGGAACGTACATCCTGTCGTTCCAAGCTGGGCCGGTCTCCTATCACGCAGGCGAAGGGCAGCTCTTACGGTACGAACAGCGGCGGCATCGTGCGATCCAGAACTGGCTTCGGTTTCCGGTAACCGGCATCTCGTTCGATGATGCGCAGGCCTATGCAGCATGGCTTGACAAAAGTGGGCGAATCCCCGGCGCGCGTCTGTGCAGTGAAGAAGAATGGGAACGGGCGGCGCGTGGAGCGGACGAACGTGACTATCCGCACGGCGATCGTCTGCTGCCCGATGACGCCAACTATGACGAGACATACGGCAAGGAACCGCGAGCGTTCGGTCCGGATGAAGTGGGATCACACCCTGCATCGCGCAGTCCGTTTGGCGTAGAGGACATGGCTGGAAACGCCTTGGAATGGGTCTCCTCTACCGTGGCCCGGCATGGCTGCGCGACGCGAGGCGGAGCGTACTACTACGGTGACTTAACCTGCCGTCTGAACAATCGCTCGGAATGGGAACGAAGCTTGCGCAACGCCACGCAGGGCATGCGCCTGTGCGCGACGTATCACAAGCCGCGTGTTCAATAGCTGGCACGCTTTCGATGCAGGCGTGTCGGGACTTCATGGGAAGGGATGGTCATTGATGCTTCACCGTGGACACCGCGCTGAATTGCTGCTGCTGTGGGTGTCGATTGCGCCGGCCCTGCTGGTGGCTCCGGGACAAGCCGGACGCCGCGACATCGAAGCCAATGGTCCCAAGCTGAATGGAATTGCGCTAAGGGCTGAAGAGGGTGGCGCCGATCTGTCGCTGCTGCAGGTTGATCTGCGACCGGGGGTTGTGTTGGCCGATGGCCGGCTGCGCCGCGGCGTGACGTTGATCGGCGGCATGCTGCGTGATCCGCAGGGCCCGGTAGCCGCGGAACATTGGATTGGTGCGGAGCTAACTGGCGAAGCCAGCAACCGCGCGCTGGTACGGCTGCGAATCGATCGTGTGGAAACTGCGCCCGATCCAGCGCCGCAGACCGCAGAAAACGAAAACCAAGACGTGAAGCTGTTCACGCTTTCGTATCGCTGGAAAGCGGCGAGTGTTCCGTCAGAGAAGAACCTGGAACCCTGGCAGCCATTGTGCACTTCATCGGCGATTGCGGTGGCCGGGCGCTGGGACTATCACAGCGGCCAGCCTGGCGACGGTGGGCGACGCTCGCAACACCCTTGGCTAGTGACATTTGCATGTCGGGACGCAGCCATCGCCAAGTGTATCGAACGGGGGTACAAACCGTGGCGACCTTCACCTGGACGGTACCGCGGGCAGGTGGTGACTATGGACGTTCTGCACCAAGCCTGTGTCCGGGCTCTGCGCGCTGATTACTGTGGCAATGGGCAGTCACTGACGCTGCCCGATACACCGATCAACCTTTACGATGTCGTTCACCTGAAACGCGACACGGCAGACTGGCTCAGTGAGGCCGTCTGGTCTCCCGCCGGGGCATTGTGCGTGCATGGTACTCGATTGAGCCTCCATCCAAGCGACACCCGCCAGACGCTATCGGGATACATTGGAAAGCACTGCGTGGAGCGCTGGAGCCCGCAGCCCTGCCGGTCGACGTTACCAACCGGGGTACTGTGGACCGAATACGCTCCTAGTCACTGATTGCTCGATCACTTCCGGCGGGCGATGCCAGACCCCGAAGCCAAACAATGTCTCGGCCGGGGTACGCGCGAAGCTCTGTCCAGCCCGATGAGCGGTTGCTTCTCTGCACGGGCAGATCTCACGCTGCTCCGCTGCAGAGCCTGGCTGGTTCTCAGCGCAGCCCGTTGCGAAGCTCCGCCACCGCCGCCGAGCGCGATCTTGAGAGCAGCTACTTGCACCCGACAAGCACTCGGGTGAGCCCCCAGGGATGGGCCGATCGTCGTGTACGCCATCATCGAGCGCGGCCCGAGCCGATGACGCTGCGCCTGCTGTGCGGTGCGCTATCGCTGCCGATGCCGGGTGACGGCTGTCCCGCAGCGCACACTCTTCGCATGTAAGGCCCGCGATCCGTTCGGGCTCAGCCGAGCATCGTCTGCGCCAAAGGCTGGCTTGTGAGCCTGCGCGGTCTGTGCGCGCAGCGAACAGCGCGCCAGCGACTCTCCTCACCTCGTGTGTGCGCCCGCCCAGCGGTGGCCGATCAGAAAAGCGTGTCCGGTCCGCCGCGCAGTCTGAATGCTCGCGCACTGCTCGCGCACTGCGCGAGCAGCGAGTCCAGCGAGTCCAGCGAGTCCAGCGAGTCCAGCGAGTCCAGCGAGTCCAGCGAGTCCAGCGAGTCCAGCGAGTCCAGCGAGTCCTGCGAGTCACGGTCGGAAGCGGGCAGAGCCGCGTCCCGAGCAGAAGCCAGCGCCGCCCAGGTGACAGCTTGGTATCCAGCTTGCACCACAGCGACTACAAGCCTCACCCATCCGTCTTCAACTCAGGATGCGCAGCAGGCTGCCGTCATGCAAACCCCCACCAGCGTGAGCAACATGGCCCCCGCCCCTCCAAGCAACGATCCAATGATCGGTCGGACGCTGGGGGACTACCGCATCCAGCGCAAGATCGCGGAAGGCGGCATGGGCGCCGTCTATGAAGCACGGCGTGGTAGCGATGGACAGCGCGCCGCGGTCAAGGTGCTGCTGCACGGACTAGAGAATGCCGCCGACGCGGCACAGCGCTTTCTTAATGAAGGCCGCGCGGTCAGTGCGGTGGCTCATTCCAGCCTGGTGAAGATCTACGAGTACGCCACTAGCAGCGATGGCGAGCCGTACATTGCCATGGAGTACCTCGATAGCCATTCGCTGCGCGCGGCCATCGATGAACGCTACTTGGGAGCCAGTGCTCTACCCCTTCTACGTCAGCTGGCGGCAGCGCTGGCGGCCACCCATGAAAAGCGCATCGTGCACCGTGATCTGAAACCCGAGGCATAAACGATGCTTAGTCCGATGCCGGCCAGGATGAAGAGGCGAGAAGCGCAAGACGCGCGTGCTGCACGGCATCGACCTTGTCATCCGGCATGGCGAGTTCACTGCGCTAATTGGCCCGTCGGGCTCCGGCAAGAGCACGATGCTGAACATCATGGGGCTTCTCGATCGGCCGACCAGCGGCGAGGTGCTGCTGAACGGGCAGCCGATGACCCACCTGGATGACGATGCCCTGACCCGCTCGCGCAGTCGGACACTTGGCTTTGTGTTCCAGTTCCATCACCTGCTGCCGGCGTTTACTGCGCTGGAAAACGTGATGATTCCCGCCTGGGGAGATCGCGGGACAGCCGATGCCAGACTGCGCACCAGCGCCGAAAAGCTGCTGCACGAAGTGGGTCTTCGCGAGCGAATCCACAACCGCGCCAGCGACCTATCCGGTGGTGAAGCCCAGCGCGTGGCCATCGCGCGCGCGCTGTGTCAAAACCCGCCGCTCATCCTGGCCGATGAGCCGACGGGCAATCTCGACACTCAGACAGCCGATGGCATCTTCGCCCTGCTTCGCCGCGTCAACCGCGAGCGCTCGACCACGTTTCTGATCGTCACGCACGACGAGCGCTTGGCCGGTCGCTGTGACCGCATCATCCGACTGGTTGACGGACGCATTGTGCAAGATCTCAGGCGGGGCGATGGGGCGGAAGCGGGCAGCGACGCGCCGTCTCTTTTTTTACCCCTGCCTGCCCCCTAAGTTCGCCGCCCAAGCGCATGCTTCGGTTTTGCGACCGGGCAGCATGTGCGCGCTGAGTGAACACAGCTTCGCCTGGCGGACACCGCTCCGTAGGTCTGAGGACGACCGCCCGATCAGTCACCGTACAGGGGAGCTACTCTGCTCGGATTTTTGCAAGACTGCTGGCGCCGGCGGGATCTTGGCCCGCGAGGCTATGGGAGCCCGATCGAGGGTGAGCGCGACGCTTGTGGGCTGGGGACGGATCTCATGCACGGAGGGCCACTCCAGCGTGGACAAGCCTTCGCGACAGAGTGCAGTGAGCGGCTCCGATGGGCTGTCGTACATTCCGCTCCGCAGCTCACATTCGCGGAAGTGATCCTCGGCACGCTCCAGGAGCGGAGCGTCTATCGAGTCACCGCAGTGGACATAGCTATCGCGCCAGAGCGTAGGCCACTCGCCGGGGTTGGACATGCCCGGGGGGGGCGGCATCACCGTCACGCCTTGGCAACCAACCAGCTGCGTAGCCAGGTCCAGCTGTAGCTGGCCCATGCGGGCGTGGGCGGCGGCAGCCCAGCGGGTCTGAGGGTAGATGAAAGCCCACGGATAGAGGCGTTCGTTCACCTCGCCAAAGAGCGCCACAACCCCGGTGCGCCGTTCCAACCAACCGCGGATGCGGTGCAGCACTCGCTCGCCGCTGCCCTTGCCCAGGGGAGGCGGGCCCAATACTGGCAGCAGCGGATCGATGCTCGCGGGGGAACCCGGCCACTGCGGCTGGCTGAGCTGATCTTCAAAGTGTGGCTCGAGGCGCAGAAAATGGGCGTGAGCCAGCGCAGAAGCCAGATCGTCGTCGGGACGCAGTGGCACCAAGTGATGCCGCCTTGCCATGTCCAAGGCGGACTGCAGCAGGCGCTGGGCTTCGCTGGCTTGCGCCGGGTTGCGGGGAATGACGGCATAGCTGTAGCGCGGACCAGCGGTGCAGGGATCCAGCAGATCGACCCGGCTGTTGGGGTAACGCTGGCGGGTCTGCTGCAGCAAGGCCCGCTGCGCAGCTTGACACTGCGGCCAGACATTCTTGCGCTGGATGCACGCGCCGTCGTCCCCCGCTATTGGGCAGCTTTCCTGCCAAAGCCAGGCCGCCAGCCGCACCATCGCCCGGACCTGCAACGCCGGCAGAGTGTGGTGAGCCAGGGCATGCAAGAAGGCACGGAGCATCGACTCATCCGCAAGCCCGGCGGCGGCGTCTTGTCCGTCCAGGATGTCGACGAAGAACTCCTCAGCGGCTCGCTCATCCGGAGGGCTTAGCTCGGGCTGCTCAGCCAGCTGATGCAGGAAGCGCAGCATGGAGGCCTGTCGCGCGGCTGGTGTCGCGGCGGGGTCCGCGGGTAGCAGGCGCAGCGCTGCAAGCTGGGCCGCTAAGCTGTCGTCCTGCTGCAGCACGACCGCGTGTGGCGGCTGTTCCGTCTGGGCCAGCGCCCACAGGATCGGGTGTGCGGGGCGCACAAGCGGCGAGTACTCAGGTTCAGTTGCAGCGCAGCTCGACAGCAGGCTGGCGACAAGACAGCCAGTCACCGCACCGCGCAAGAACTCGGTCAGCCAGCACATTTTCCCCCGACATGACCCGGCCAGATATCCAGGTTCACCTGTCGTCTCGACATGGAACCCCTGCGCTCCGTAGCTCAGAGGCCACACTAGTTTACAACGGTGCCTGGCTCGCTGGCGCGGCAGATTCGGTCGCCACTCACGTTGCCCCCGCGCTGAATCCCCTCCAGCTCGCGGCTGCTTACTCGTAGAAGAGTCGGCTGCCGCCACCGACTGCATCGCGGCCCGCCAGCGCAGAGCGCTTTCACCACCGAGATCGACATCGTGCGCCAAGTGATCGGTGAGAGTGGACTGCGACAAGCAGGACGCCAACCAGCCGCGGCAGCCGGTACGCGAGCAGAGCGCCACCAGGGCTGCCAGGCGCTTCGGATTCGTGGCCACGCGGGGCGACTCGTTGTCTGGGATCGATGAGATAGTCAGTATGGACCGACCGGCTCGCGGTCGCAGCGGAGTAGGTTACGTTGCGCGCCGTTGAGCAGAACCCAACGCAGAGCTACATGCGACAGGA
>JAYRFD010000016.1:0-1842 GCA_041908565.1 Polyangia bacterium
GAAGCTCGGCGCGGAAGTAGTAGCCCGTGAAGTTGTAATAGCCGACGCCACGCCAGTCGGGCAGCGCCGCTTTCACGGCATCAAAGGCCGTGTTGTACGCACCCCAGATCAGCGCCGATGCCGCGTCAAAACCAGCCGCCTGCATCGCATCCTGCGCCTTGGGATACGGCGGAGCCTTGGCGAATTCGTCGGGCGTGGTGTTGCTTCCCGCTTCATACGCGTAGCCCATCGCCAGCATCGCGCGTTCGTTCTGGCTGATCAGGTGGTTCTTCGCCGCAAACTCCGCCGGGCTGACGACTCCATCGCCGTTTCCGTCCAGCGCGCGTCGATCCGGCCAGTACGCGCCGGCCCAGTCGATTCCGCCGTCGAAGCGTCGTGCCTCACCGGCTTGCACGCGCACATGGTCAAGCTCCAGCGCGCGCCGCACTTGATAGCCACCGTTCGAGATGCCCACCGCATACACACGTCCGGGGCGCTGGCCACTGGCCGCTTTCAGCCTGGCCACCGCCCAGTCGGCCAAGTCCAGCATCATCACGCCCCAGTGCTGCGTGGGATGCTGACCGGACATCAGCGTCGCATTTCCGTCGACGCCACCGTTGGTCATGCCCTTGTTGCCGGCGACAAAGGCAAAGCCCTTTTCCACCAGCCACGACGCAAACACGCCATCGCTCGCTAGCTCGTTGCGCGTGCCTGGCGTGCCCGCCACCACCAGATCGCCGTTCCAGCTTGCGGGGATCTTCAACACGATCTCTTGCGTGCGAGATCCGCGATCGCTAGTGACCTGCAGCGTTCCTGTCACTTCCAGTCCCGGCACTTCGTTTGTTGGCTTGATGCGCGCGCTGTGCAGAACACTGCTCTGCAGCTTGCGCAGCTTGGCTTGTTCCATCGACGGCAGCGCCTGATATGCCGAGCTTCCCACCGCGATGTCCCAGTACGTCACGTGGCTGATGCCGCCATCGCCAGTTCGCAGGTAATACGTCACGCTGGCATCGCGCAGTCCCGCGGCGATCTGCGAAAAGTCGGGACGACCTGCGGCCGCGCGTTCGGTATCGCGGGTCGTCGTCGTCGGCAGCGGCGTCATCGGCAGCGGATCGCAGGCGACGCCGCAGCACAGTCCAAGCAAGGCAACAGGGTTCAGTCGATTCATCCGCACTGCTTACTACTGCAGCCGGCGCCTTGTCATGGATCGCTTGCGCATGCGGTGGATGTTTTGGACAAAGCGGCAGCGGGGCATGCAGCTGGGCCATCAACAATCGGCCCAGCGTTGCCTGTAGACAGCGGCGGTCCCGCGTAGTAGCCAGTCGCCTGCAAAGGAGCGTTCATGCCTTCACATCGATCGTTGTTCTCCGCGGGTGTTCTCGCCGGCTTTGGTTCCGGGTGCTTGCGCCGCACGCGTGTTTCCTCGCTGGCTCTGCTCGGTCTGGGCAGCGTGCTTTTCACTGCCTGCAGCGAGGTCGATCCCGACCCGCGCCTCGCCAGCCTTCGTGCATCCGTGGTGACCAGCGGCACATCGGGCGGCTACAACTACCGCCTGTTTGTCCCGTCGAGCCACGGGGCCGGTCGACCGCTGCCCTTGGTGCTGATGCTGCACGGCTGCACGCAGACAGCCGATGCGTTTGCGCAGGCGACTCAGATGGATGCGCTGGCGGAATCGGCCGGCTTTCTGGTCGCCTATCCAGAACAGCCGACCAGTGCCAATCCTGTTCGCTGCTTCCGCTGGTTCGAACCTGCGCATCAAGCCCGCGGCGCTGGTGAGCCCGCGATCCTGGCCGGCATCGTCGATCACATCGGCAAGCGTTACGCGATCGATGCCGATCGTGTGTACGCCGCTGGCTTTTCCGC
>JAYRFD010000017.1:0-2651 GCA_041908565.1 Polyangia bacterium
GGATCGACGCGGGGCACATACAGCGTGCGTTCGTTGTCGAGCGCAGCGCGGATTCCCTGATTCAGCACCGGCGCCGGGCGCAGGGGATCCAGCAGAGCAATCGGCGCGGTGCGTGGAAGCTGTGCCGGACGGAACACCGGAACCAAGACGGCCGTGATGTTCAGGTCGCCGATCGGATTCCAGTCCGCCCGCACCATGTTGTTGGCCAACGCGCGCCCGAACATCAAGGGGTCCGATAGATCCAGCGTGTTGACGTTGGCGATGGGATTGAACTTGTCTGCGGATCCCCACGGCACCACTTGCCGACCGATGCGCAGATCAAAGCGCGGGATGGCGCTGCCAAACAGGTTGTTGATGTCGATGTAGGCCGCGTGAAACTCGAAATAGAACGGATCGACGTACGGTCGCAGCGTGCTGGAGTCGATGCTCGACAGATCGGAGAAACCCCAGGTCACCATCTCGACATCGGCGACGGCGCGGACCTTGTCACCGATGCGGGCATTTAAGGTTCCGCGGATGCGGTTCTCGTTGCGCGAGACTCCGTTTTTCAGCAGCAACCACTGCGATGGCTGCGGCGCGGGCGGCGGCTGTTCGTCCGACAGGATGCGGAAGCGGACGTCGCTGCTGACATAGCCAGACAGCTTGACGTCGACATCAGCATGGGCAGACGGCGACGACTGGGTTAGGACACTGGCAGATACCAGCGACACCAGAAAGGAAGAACGGAACAGGAACGGGGCACGCATGCGCAAGGGCTATACCGCGCCTTTGCGGTTCGGCGTAAGAGGCTTTCGTTACGTCGCTGCGACGCATCCTGGAAACGGCGCCACGGCGGCTTTGGCATGGTGCGAAATCGCTCGTCTTCTTGCCGAAGCGCGGGCGTCCCATCGACGCCAGGACTGCCTTTCTGAAAGGATGCTGAGAATGTGCGAAAACGCTCTCATTCCCAACGCTTGAGCTCGCAATCCTGCGTGACAGCGGGGAGGCGAGGGCGGTACGTTTGCGCGATGCGAACCCTCCTGCTCCGCGCTTCCGTCCTGGCATTCGTTGCATCCCTGGGCTTGGTCTCGGTGGGACAGGCGGCCCCGTTGCCGCCGCTGGCTCCGCAGAACCGCTTGGTCCTGAACAACCTTCTGGTGTTTCGGCTGAATCCCATCGGCTTGGAAGATCAGATTCGCTTTGGCCTGCAGCGCCGCCTGTCCGAAGAAGGGGATGGTCCGCTGAAGCGAGACTCCTTTTTGTTCGCGGGCATCGCGCCACGCATCAACCCTGCGTTCATCAAGATCGGTCCGTCGTTTGAAATTCAGCCTCTTTCGATCTTCAACCTGCGCTTCGGGGTTGAGTACGTTCAGCTATTCGGGACCTTCGGCTTCCTGCAGTCCTATGGCTCACCAACCGACGAATACGACGACAAGCGCATCGCCGCCTGTTCGACCAAAAGTGCGCTTGAACAGTGCCGCTATCAGACGGCCGCTGGCACCGAAGTCTTGGGATCCACCGAGCTACGCAACAGCCCCGCCGGCGGCTTGCACTTGATGATCGAGCCCCTGATTCAGCTGAAGTTTGGGCCGGTCGCTTTGCGCAACAAGCTGGCTGTTGAGTACTGGAGCATGGGCACGCGCCCCGGCGATCGGACGTTTTATGACGTGACGCTGGACACCTTGGTGCCGCGCCGCGGCTGGGTCATCGCCAACGATCTGGATGCGCTGTTCGTGACGCGCTTCCGGCTGTCGGCGGGCGTGCGCTATTCCGTGGTGCAGGCGCTGTATCAGGAAGCGGACTTCCGCGAGGGCGAAGATCGCAGCCCAGCCGACAACACGGTGCAGCGCCTGGGACCGATGGTGTCGTATTCCTTTTTTGATCGCGGCTACACCGCCTTCAACCGACCGACGCTGCTGCTGATCGTCTCGTGGTATGTCGACCATCGCTACCGCACGGGACAAGCGCCCGCCTCGGTTCTGCCCGGGGTCTTTGTGCAGTCGCAGGCGATGCCGTACGTCGTGCTGGGCTTCTCGTTCCAGTCCGACTTGATCAACCGCCTGGACACGCGTCGCGTCGCGTCGCGCTAGCTGCCTTCGTCTGGCCACGACCGGCTGGTTGCAGCCACATCGCCGCGAAGCCGTGTACAGCCGCTGATCGCGTGCCGGTCGCTAGCCCTGGGGCGTCGGCGCTGCGCCGGGGACGCTGAGCGTGGGCTCGCCCGGCTGCCAGTTGCAGGGGCACAGGCCGTCGGTCTGCAGCGCATCCAGCACACGCAGCACTTCGTCGACGCTGCGCCCAACCGAAAGATCGTTGACGCTGACCCAGCGGATGGTGCCCTGCGGATCGACCACAAAGGTTGCGCGCAGCGCCACGCCGTCCTGCTTGTGCAAAATGCCCAGGGCCTGACTTAGCTCGCGCTTGGTATCGGCGAGCATGGGGAACGGTAGATCGCGCAGCGCGGGGTGGCTGTCGCGCCAAGCCAGATGAACGTAGTGCGTGTCGATGGACGCGCCCAGCACGTCGGCGGTGCGTTCCGCAAAGTCCTGGTGGCGACGGCCAAACTCGGCGATTTCGGTCGGGCAGATGAAGGTGAAGTCCATCGGCCAGAAGAAGACCACGCGCCACTTTCCCTCGGACAAGGCCGGGGTGATGACCTGGAATTCGGCGCC
>JAYRFD010000018.1:0-2064 GCA_041908565.1 Polyangia bacterium
CGTCGCGGTGGTGCGGAGCGCACGCGCTTCTTCGAGCGCCTGATGGTCCGCCTGGGCTGGAATCGCGCGCCCCAGGTTCACTACCGTCCGTTGTCCGAGCTTCGCGCCGATCTGGAAGGGCATGGACTCATCGTCACGCAATGCGACGTCGCTGGCACCACCCATCCCGGCAACGTCCTTTTGCAAGCGCGCAAGCCGTCATTGACGTAATCCCATCGCGGATCGCCGTGATGCGCGCGTAGGCTGCATGTCATCGACGGTACGGCTGGGCGATTCGTTCGCGCTTAGTGCGCGCCCTTTAGCAGCAGTCGCTGCGCGTTCCACAGCAGCACAGCGGCCAGAAGCGTGACGCCGACAAAGCCGTAGAACAGGTGGGCCCAGCCGAAGCGCTCGCTGACCCAGGCGACCAGCAGTGGGCTTAGCGTGGCGCCGACCGAGCCCATGCCGTTGATGATTCCCGCCACTCGTGCGGTTGCGCGGGCGCCGCCGATCTCTTGCGACATGGTGCCCGATAGCAGCGAGTCAGGGCCGAACAGCAGAAATCCGACGGCGCTAAGCAGCGCGATGTTCCACTCCATCCCCAGGTGCCCCAGCGATTGGTAGGCCAGCACGGCTGCTCCCAGCCCGACCAGTGCCGGTGCTGCGACGGCCAAGCGTCGCTTGCGAAAGTATCGATCAGACAGCCAGCCGATGACGATCGAGCCCAGGATGCCGCCGACTTCAAAGGGCAGCGACAGATAGCCGGCCTGCGCTTCGCTGTAGTGAAAGTGACGGCGCAGGTAGTACGGCAGCCAGAACAGCAGGCTGTAGCGAATCAGCTTCAAGCCGAAGTACGAAGAGCCAATCATCAGCAGCACCGGATTGCGCAGCAGAGTGCCCATGCTGGGCTCCGTTTCTTCTGCCGTCGATGAATCGGTGCTCGACGCCGCGCTGCTAGCGGGGCCTGGCCCTTGCGGAATCTCGGGCAGGCCGCGATCCGAAGGCTTTTCGATCAGCGCGAAGAACACGATGGCGGCGATGACCAGGACCCATAGCGCGGGCACAACAAACGCCGCGCGCCAGCCGTAGTGGGCCAGCAGCCAGGTGGCCAGCACCGTCGCCAGAAGACCTCCGGCTTGATAGTTGGTGGTCCACAAGCCCATCACGCGACCGCGCTGGTCTGGGCCAAAGAAGGGCTGCATCGCCTTCACGTTGCCCGGCCAGCCAGATGCCTGAAACAAGCCATTCACACCGAATGCGATCAGCATCGGCAGATACGCAGAGCTAAGCCCAAAACACAGCGCCGTGATCGCGCTGGCCAGCATGCCCAACGCGATCAGGCGCCTTGGTCCGATGCGATCCCCCAGCGAGCCATTGGCGAACTGACCGATGGCATACGCGACCAAATACAAGGTGTCGATGCTGCCCAGGGCCGCTGTGCTAAGCCCCAGCGTGTCGTGCAGGCGGCTCTTGGTCACGGCCAGGTTTTTGCGCGTGAAGTAGTACGACGCGTAGCTGATCCAGGTCAGCACGAACGCGCGAATCTGCAGCGCGCGCAGCCGCTGCTGCTGGGACGCAGGGTCGCTGGCATCGACGTGGATCGCAGCACCGGCGTCTGGGCGGGGAGCGCTGGATGGATTCGGATGGCTCGACGCCGGAGGAGATCCCAACATGCGCGCGACCATATCGCGCAGCCTTGCCCCCGAGCAAGCACCGAGCAAGCACCGCGCAAGCGCCACGCTTCGGCGCGCCGACTGACTTAGTTGCGACGCACAGCGAACAGGACTGCGATTCCGACGACAAGAATCAGCAGCCACTCTTCGGGTTCGGGAACACCGCTGACCATCATGTCATGCGGCGTGGTGAGCGCTTCCTTGCCCGATTCAACCTGGAGCTGGAAGCGCTCCTTCTCTTTTTCTTCTTGTTCCAGCGCGCGGCGTTGATCGTCGTTGACCAGAACAATCAGCGAAGAATAGGGGCTGACTTGACTGTGCGCTTTGGCGACGGCGTGCAGGCGATCGAGGGCCCCCGCCTCGCCGTGATCGACCTCGCGCAGCAGTGCCAAGATCAGCGCGCGCGCGGCCA
>JAYRFD010000019.1:0-3643 GCA_041908565.1 Polyangia bacterium
CAGCGCGGCGTTGTGCTTCTCCCACTCCTCCAGCTCGGCCTTTTCTTTCGAGACGATGATGTAGCTGTGCAGGAATAGCAGGAACATCACGATCAGCGAGCCGAAGCCGACGCCCAGGATGCCCTTGGTGGCACTGGTGACCTGGCCCGAAGTTGGGTTGTCAAAGTGCTTGACCGTGATGACCGCATCTTCAAACAGGGCGGCAACCTCGACGGCGCGTGAGCCATCGCGGGTCTCAACCTGCTCGGCGATATGCGGCGGAACGACGGGCACAAAGGCCTTGTTGCCGTACGCCGGTGGAATCGAGAACTTCTCTGGTGTCGTCGCTGCTGCAGCCTGTGCTGCCGCCGCAGCCGGAGCCGCCGCTGCGAACGGTGGCGCAACGCGCGGGGGGCCGCCGATCGGAGGCGGCGCCGCAAACGGCGGAGCGGCCGGACGCGGCAAAGCCGGGGCCGGCGGAGCGGCCGGGGCGGCTTCCGGCTCAGCCTCGGCGTCGGCGATCTCTTCTTCAGCCGACGCTTCGAAGTTCACCAGCAGCTTCACATCGCCGATGCGCACTTCGTCGCCCGGCTTCAGCTTCTGCTTGGTGATCTTCTGGCCGTTGACGAATGTGCCCTTCGTCGAGCCAAGGTCGGTCAGGACCACTTCCTTGGTCGGCGAGACTTCGATCATCGCGTGCATGCGACTGACGGAATCGTCGTCGAGCTGGAGCGAGTTCGAAGCGATCTTGCCGATCTTGATCTGTTCGAGACTCAGCTTCTCGGTGCGGGCGACACTGGCCCCCTTGAAGACCTGAATCGTGATCGGAATTGCAACTCCGCTGCCCATAAATGTCCTCCGTGGCGGCTCGCGGCTGATGGTTCTAGTGAGCCGTTCACAGTTTCAGACATTTCTTTTCCTGTGTGGTTCCAAACTTTTTTTGTTGGCCTAATTTTTTCTTAACCGACGGAAAAGGCAGAGATTTCAACGACTTAGACCGTGCAGGGCCAAGTAGGTTCCTGTCGGCACGACAAAAAGTGGCAGAGCCGTACAAAAGCGCGCGCTTGCCCGGCGACTTTCGGCCACTACACTTTCTGCCCCCACGCGGACCGATCGCAGCGCCGGTCACGCAGCACGGCCGCTCAGACGGCAGCTGCAGCGCCATCCCCTAGCCTGCTTGCGATTCCCAGACGACCGCTAGCCCTTTTGCGGGCGAGCCTTCATGCCACGCGTCAGCCGGGCCTTCACTTCGATGTGCTGGCGCTCTTTGTAGGCCTGGTGGCTGGACTCGCCCTGCTCGTTGGCGAGGTTGGTGGCCGCATCCATCACCTGAAACTCCGTCAGGACAAAGATGATGCCACCGGGATCGAACTGTTCCGTCTCGACGCTGGGCAGGCTCAGGTGCTTCATGATCTGCGAGACGCGAATCGGCAGATCGGCGACGAAGTTGATCACGCGATAGCTGTCGGACGAAAACGAATTGTCCGCCGTCTCGCCCAGGTTGATGTCCTCGCCCGCCTGCAGGTGTTCTTGGTGGCGACGCAGCGATGGGAAGTCGCGGACGATGCGCGAAAACGGCAGCAGCCGGTTCACGGTCTGACCCGGCATCACGAAGTTGAACGGCACCAGGCGCGACAGCAGTTCGCGCAGAACGGGCGCCAGGTCTTCGTAGTGGCGCGTGATCAGACGGAAGCGCAGCTTGTCGTAGACGTGCGCCGCGATCGAGTCGCGCTTAGCCAGAAGCTTCGTGATCAGGCTGTCGCGTTCCTTGCGGCTCCACGCAAACTCGACGATGGGCAGGCCCACGCCGCGCATTTCGTCGACGATCTGCACGACCTTGGCTTCCACCAAACCGAACAGCTGAACGTCAGACACCGGCATGCGAATCAGCCGCTCGCGCCCATCCAAGTGATGCAGCACCAGCATCACCTTCAGCACGATGCAGGCATAGGTCTGGTGGCGGCCACGTCGCGATGCCAGCAGCAAAAGCTCAGACACTGCTGCGCCTTCGGCCACTTCTTCCGGAATGCGATACCCAAAGTGGCGCCGCAGATACTCGACGGCCTCGCTGCGTAGCTCCTCTAGGCGCTCCATGTCCTCGACGGAATCGGGGTCAAACTCGTTGACCCGCAGGAAGCGTCGCACCTGCGACAGATCTTCGAACGCCAGCTGATGCCAGTCGATGACCGAGCTGCCATGCAACAACAGACGCATGGCTTCCAGATCAACCAGGCTCGCCATGGACATCCGATCGGTCGCGGCTCCTGGAACAGAACCCGCCCCTTCTGCCATCCGCTGAAGATCGTCTGTGACCTGTCGCATGTGGTTTGCTTCCATCGTGTCGTGCCTGTCGCCGTTCCGGGGCCGGTCTGCCGTCGCAGCGGTGGGCCCAGACCCTGGCAACAGAGGATTGCTGCAGTCGATTCCCGCAGCGTCACTTGGCTAGAATCGTCGCTCTTTCGGCCGCAAGTCCAGCCCCTAAAAACAGTCTGGATCCGCGGTGTGACAGAAGCATTCCAGATCCGCTGGCTTGCTGCGCTTCGACGCAGCGCGGCATTCGCAGCGATTGAGAGAGCCGCTGCCGATTGCCGCTGCACGCGTCTACCGTCCAAGCTGGCTCAGCTCTGTGCGCAGTGCGCTGGCCAGTGACTCATAGTCCGCGGGATCGTTGTAGTGCTGGGCCGACACGCGGATCAGTCGCTGCGGCGCCGTCGGCCACGGCATCACCGGCACCTGGATGCGATGCCGTTCGTACAGCACCGCTTGCAGCGGATCGATATGCGCCGGCACCGGGCGACTGGGGCGCGGATCGTCTGCAGATCGCGGCGGCAACGGCAGCGCAGCCAGGGCACCAATCAGATCATCCGGACAGGGCAGCGCCGTCTTCAGAACATCAGCCAAGCGCCGTCGAGCATCCAGCACCTTGCGATGATTTTCCATCATCAGCTGGCTCAGCCCGCCCGGGTGCAGCCCCGCCACAAAGCGCAGCGCCACCGGCACGGTCAGCATCGCCGTGTAGTCATCGCTGCCCTGCCAGTCGAATTCCAGTAAGAAGCGCGACCGATCAGATCGCGGCACGTTCTTGCCATGGCTGGTCACCGCCGGATGCAAGCCGGCCTGCCGATCGCGACGAACATGCAGAAACGCCGCACCGCGCGCCGAACAACACCACTTGTGCAGGTTGCCGGTGTAGTACGCAGCGCCTAGCTGATTCAGATCGAGCGGAACCATGCCCGGACCGTGCGCGCCATCCACCAACACATCGACTCCGCGCGCCTGCAGCCTCTGCACCAAGGGCGCGATCGGCAGCAGCATTCCGGTGGGGCTGGTGATGTGATCAAGGACCGCCAAGCGGGTTCGATCGCTGGCCGCGCGCAGCACTGCATCGATCACAGCCTCTGCCGATGCGACGGGAAAGGGCACGGATGCGACCACCACACGCGCTCCGCTTTGTTCCGCCGCGCGATCCAGGATGTTGTTGCACGCGTTGTAGCCGTGGCTGGTACGCAGGATTTCATCGCCCGGTGCCAAACGAAGGGAAGCCAGCACCGCCGCCACGCCCGCCGTCGCGTTGCGCACAAAGACCAGATCGTCGCCGTGCGCCCCGACCAGCGAACGGATGGCATCGCGAGCCGCTTCGAGTCCCGGCTCTAGTTCCTCGTTA
>JAYRFD010000020.1:0-3392 GCA_041908565.1 Polyangia bacterium
CGAGCCACCGCCGATGTCGACGACACTGCGCCATGGCAGGTCGCCGCTTGCGTCGACACCGGTCGGTTCCGCCACGCTGTCGGCCACCGACCGAAAAGACAGGCGCGCTTCTTCATCGCCCCCGACCACGCGCAGCTTCACGCCCACCGGATCGGCGGCAGCGGCGGCCAGAAACTCGGCGCCATTTTTCGCGGCCCGCACCGATTCGGTCGCAACCGCGATGATGCGTTCTGCCCCCGCTTGCTCTGCGCGTTCGCGCTGACGGCGCAGCGCCAACAGCGCACGCTGCATCGCTTCGGGCTGCAGACTTCCCGTCGCATCCAAGCCCTGGCCCAGCCGCGGCATCTCCATAAAGTCGGCCACCCGTCGCAGGCGCGGCCGCTGCCCGGGTCGCCACTCAGCGAGCAGCATCAGGACGGTGTTGGTTCCGCAGTCAATCGCGGCAAGCTTCATGGCGCGACGGTATCACGAACCCGCATCTGGCAGCTTCGGCTTGCGCCCGACGATCAGCGAAGCCACTTGCGCCAGCGCGACGTCATGCAAGCGGCCATTGGACGCCACCAAGCCGTCCATGTGCGCAAGCTGTCCGTCGTAGCGCAGCGGGCGACCGTACAGGTCGGTCAAGCGACCGCCGGCTTCGTGCAGGATGACCTCGGGCGCAGCGGTGTCCCACAGCTTGGTCTTGCTGGCCGGGTTGACGTACAGATCGCGCTCTCCCGCCCCGAGCAGCGCCAGCTTGATGCCCACGCTGCCAATCTGAAAGTCATCGCGAATGCCAGCCCGCTGGCGCATCTCGGCAATCAGTGGCTCGCGCACGCTGGCCGAAGACACCATGCGCGCCGACGCCAAGTCGCAAACATCGGACACGTGCATGCGCTGCGGCGCGGCATCACCAATGCACTGATAGGCACCCTGCCCTGCCACGGCCCACCACAGCGCATCGACGATCGGCTGATAGACCACGCCTATCACGGGCCGGCAGTCTGATAGAAGACCGATCATGACCGAATAGCCGGGCCGACCCGCGATGAAGTCCTTGGTCCCATCGATCGGATCGATCAGCCACGTGCGGCGAGCCGACTGACGAGCGCCATCATCGGGAATCTCTTCGCTAAGGATGGCATCGGTTGGAAAGGCAGCGCGCAGGGCGGCGATGCAGAAGTCGCTGACGGCGCGATCGGCGGCCGTCACCGGTTCATCGGCGTCTTTGAAGTCAACCTGCACGGCTTTGCCTCCGCCGTGCCACGCTTCGAAATAGCCATGTGCCAAGCGCCCGGCTTCGCGGGCAATCCGGCAGACTGTCTGGGCTTCGCTGTGCAGATCGTCGACGCTCACGCGCGGCACTGTACACGAAAGCGAACGCAGAACACACCATTGGAAGACCTGCTGCGCCACAGCCAGCCCGCGTGCGATAGTCAGGGGCATGTCACACGACGTCTTGATTCGCGGGGGACTTGTGGCCGATGGCACCGGATCGCCGGCTCGACGGGCAGACGTGGCCGTGCGAGGCGGTCGCATCGTCGCAGTGGGGGATCTAGCCGGGCAAGCCGCCGATCGGTTGCTGGATGCAGAAGGCGCGCTGGTCACGCCGGGCTTTGTCGACCTGCACACTCACTATGACGGTCAGCTTTCGTGGGATGCCGATCTTCTTCCGTCGGTGGCGCACGGCGTAACGACGGTTGTCACCGGCAACTGCGGGGTCGGCTTCGCGCCCTGTCGCAGCACGGATCGCGATGCGCTGGTGGCGCTGATGGAAGGGGTCGAAGACATCCCAGGATCGGCGCTGGCCGAGGGCATTCGCTGGAACTGGCAGACCTTCCCCGAATACATGGACGCGCTGGATGCGCAGCAGCATCGCATCGACTTCGCGGTGCAGGTGCCGCACGATGCCCTGCGCGTCTACGCCATGGGTGAACGCGGCATTCACGGCGCCGCCGCCACCGACGATGACATCGCAAAGATGCGGGCCGATCTGCGCGCAGCGCTGCAGGCCGGAGCCGCGGGCTTTTCGACCGGTCGATCTGACAACCATCGATCACGATCCGGCGCAGCGACCCCGGCCGCCGAAGCCACCGCGCGTGAGCTTTGCGGGCTGGGCCAGGCCTTCGTCGGTCTGTCGCATGGCGTACTGCAAGCCGTGTCGGACTTCGACATGGCGCAGGGCCCCGATCGCTTCGATGGCGAGTTCGATCTGCTGCAAGGCATGGCGCAAGCCGCCGGTGGACATCGGCTGTCGATCTCGCTGTCGCAGCGCGATCAAGAGCCAGGCCAGTGGCGTCGCATCTTGGCGCGAGCAGAAGCCGCCGTCGCGCAGGGCATCCCAATGCGCGTGCAGGTGGCGCCCCGCGGCATCGGCGTGATCTTGGGCTTGCAGGCGACGTTCCACCCGTTTATGGGCTTCCCCAGTTACAAAGCGCTGGCCAAGCTTCCGCTTGCGGATCGTGTGGCGACGCTGCGCGATCCGGCATACCGCGCCCGCCTGCTGTCGGAAAAAAGCGACCGCGTGGCCGGCGATGGATCGTCGCTGCCGCCGCTGGCTGACTATCTGCTATCGATGCTCGATCGCATCGCCTTCCGCATCTTCCCGCTGGGCCGCGAAGATCAGACGCCCAACTACGAACCGTCGGCCACCGAATCGCTGGGAGCGCTTTCGCGAGCCCGCGGCGTGCCCGTGCTCGAGACGATCCTCGATTCGCTGTTGGCGGATGAGGGGCGCGCTCTTTTGTACTTCCCCGTCTACAACTACTGCGAATTCAACCTGAACGCCGTGCGCGAAATGATGCTGCATCCGCTGGCGCTTCCGGGACTTTCCGACGGTGGGGCCCACGTCGGCACGATCTGTGATGCCAGCTTTTCGACGTACCTGCTTTCGCACTGGGTGCGCGACCGCGCGCAGGGCCGCATTCCCGTCGAACGTGCGGTGCAGATGATGACCGCCGATACCGCCGACCACCTGGGCCTTTCCGATCGCGGTCGCATCGCGGTCGGTCTGCGCGCCGATCTGAACATCATCGATCCATCGGCGCTGCGGCTGCAGACCCCGCACTTGGTGCGCGACTTGCCGGCCGGTGGGCACCGCCTGTTGCAGTCAGCTGTGGGCTATCGCGCGACACTGGTCGCGGGTCAGCAGGTGATCGATCACGATCGCCTGACCGATGCGCTGCCCGGTCGACTGGTTCGTCTGGGATCTTCGCAGGCTTCGTAACGCCGACCTACGGCGTCGGTGGCAGCGGCGCAAACAGATCGACGACATTTCCGTCGGGATCGATGACCTGCGCATAGCGCTGACCCCAGAAGGCATCCCAGGGCAGGGTCTTGCCAGAAAAGCCCTCGGTCACCATTTGGGCGTAGATGGCGTCGACGGCTTTCGGCTCGCCACAGTGGAAGGCCAG
>JAYRFD010000021.1:0-1565 GCA_041908565.1 Polyangia bacterium
CCCGCGCTGACTTTGGCCTGTCGTCGCGCGCAAGCCGACGAGCGTCGCCACGCGGCCTTGATGGGATCGCTGGCCAGGCGAGCCGGGAGCATTCCCCGTGCGCCGGTCATCCTGCCGCAGCCGCTGCGATCGCCGCTTGCCATCGCCTGTCACAACGCCGTCGAAGGCTGCGTCCGCGAGTGCTTCGGCGCCATCGAGGCGCTGTGGCAGTCCCAGACCGCAGAAGATGCGACGCTGCGCAGAGCCATGGCGACCATCGCGCGCGAAGAAGCCGAACACGCCGAGCTTTCGTTTGCGCTGGATGCGTGGCTGATGTCCCGGCTAGCTCCCCCGCAGCGAAAGCAAGTTCGTGGCATTCGTCAGGCGGCTCTGACGGAATTCCTGCACGCGCTGCGCGTGCGCACCGCCAGCGAACAAGAGCGGGCCCTGGGGCTGCCCCGTGGCCCGGCAGCAGCGGCACTGCTTCACGATGCGATGGCGGCGGTGCATGCCAGTCCAGTGGTGGGCGACGGGTCTTTGTACGGGTAGCCAGGTGGCAGGCTACGTTCCGTCGCAGAGCGCCACAAGACGAGCCCGATCAGAAAGGCGACGCACCCCTGCGAGCCTGCGTTACGCTACCAAAACACAGGTCTTTGCAGACGAAGGGATCGCCGATGAACCAGGCTTCTTGGACGCAGGGCAAGACGCAGCGGGCGGGTCGACGTGGCTGGTTGCTGACGCTGCAGGGCGCAGCGCTGCTGGGCATGGGGACCGTGGCGCAGGCCGATCTGGCCCCGGCCCCACAGCGCAGCGATCCGCTGGCTGGCCCTTCTCGTTGGTTGTCTCGACCGGGGGGATCCTCGGCGGTCCCCGAAGTGACGGGTGGCAGCCTCGACAAAGAAGTGATCCGTCGCGTCATTCGGCGGCACGTCCATGAGGTGCGCTTCTGTTACGAAACCGGGCTGGCCAAGAACCCCAAGCTGGAAGGCACGGTCGCGGTGGCCTTCCGCATCAATGCTGCGGGGGATGTCGAGTCGAGCGTCGTCAAGCAGTCGACGCTGAACCAGCCCGAGGTTGAGTCCTGCATCGCGGGCCGCGTCTTGCGCTGGGCGTTTCCCAAGCCGGTGGGCGGCACGGTGAGCGTCACCTATCCGTTCGTCCTGCGCACCAGCGATTCGCCCCCAAACACTCCCACGCAGCCGGAAGGAAGTCCCGTGCCAACCCCTGTGCCTCCGACGAGCCAAGCGGCAGCCAACCGCGGATCGTGGTTTGCGTTTTCGGCCTATCCAGGGGCGCGTCGCCTGTGCTTTGAACACGTGCGCGGCGCCGGCCTACGTCCGATGGAGATCGAGTGGCATCTGTACGCCACATCCGATGCCATGCCCAAGGTCCTTGCGCACTACGAACGCGAGGCCGATGCCAAGCCCGTTCCCGACGCCGCTCGCGGTGGTGTGGGCCTCTCTTCCAAGGCCGATACCCGTGACAAGATGAGCATCTTCCCCGTCGACAAGCGGGGCAACTATCCCAGCTGCAGCACCGAACCGCAGGCAGGGGATCAGACGCTGATCTTGGTGTCGCGCGGCACC
>JAYRFD010000022.1:0-9275 GCA_041908565.1 Polyangia bacterium
ACCAATGCCTACAACCACCTGCGCGATCCCGATCACCGACGCATGCTCATCGAGCTGTGCCGTCGGAACGGACTGCAGCACAACGGCACCCAGTTCTCTTCAGACGAATAAGCCGACCGCCGCTACCAAGACCGCTCTGCTGGGCCTGCTGCCCGCTATAATCCCGGCCATGTCACGTCTGCGTCACACGCTCCGGCTGGTTGCCCGTGCGTGTGTGATCTTGTTTCTGATGGGGCGCACCGCCTTCGTCTATGCGATGGGCTGGTGCGCCATGCGCCTGCGAGGCGAATCCCTCGCTGAGCGTCAGCGTTTCTTTGGCGGCTGCATCTTCACGTTGTTTCGCGATCTAGGCGCCACCTTCATCAAGGTCGGCCAGATCATGTCCACCCGACCGGATCTGCTGCCGCCGCATATCATTCATGCCCTGCAGCGCTTGCAAGACGACGTCGGGCCGTTCCCATTTCGGCTGGTGCGCCAAACCATCGAGACCGACTTCGGGCAGACCATCGAGCAGCTGTTTTCCGAATTCGCGGAGACCCCAATTGCCTCTGCATCGGTGGCGCAAGTGCATCGCGCCCGCCTGCAAAGTGGCGAGCTAGTCGCCGTCAAAGTGCGCCGCCCAGATATCGAGGAGCTCTGCACGTTTGACCTTGCGGTCATGCGACTGTACGCATCTCTTCTGGAGCTGTTTCCGTCGCTGAAGCTGCTGGCTCCGAGAGAGAGCATCGAGCAGTTCGGGCGCGCCATCGGTCTTCAGCTCGACTTCGGCATTGAGGCCAGCAACAACCGGCGCTTCCGTCAGAACTTCGCAGGCGAAGTCGACGTCATCGTCCCGCAGCTTCACGAACAGTTGTGCAGCAAGCGGGTGCTGGTGATGGAATTTATCGAAGGGGTGAAGATCCTCGACTTTCAGCGATCAGGGCTGGAGCCGCGGCGCTTGGGTCAGCTTGGCTTCCGCATCATGCTGAAGATGGTCTTCGCAGATGGCTTTGTGCACGCCGACTTGCACCCGGGCAACATCTTGGTGACGCCAGCCGGCAAGGTCGCGCTGCTGGACCTGGGACTGGTCGCCGAGCTTGACGACAGCCATCGCATGGCCTTCGCTCGCTATTTCGCCGCCTGGGCGCAAGGCGACGGACAGACCATGGCCGACATCATGGTCAAGCACTCGCCGTCGCCCAGCATCGGGGACCTGGACGGTTTTCGCGGGGCGGTCCAAGCCTTCGTCAACCGCTATCACGGAAAGCGCCTGGGCGAAGTCGAGGTGGCCCGCGTCGTCTTCGAGATGATGCAAATCCTGCGTCGCTATCGCGTGCGCGTAAACGCAACCTTCACCATGGTGAACATCGCAATCGCAGTCACCGAGGGAATCGGAAAGCAGCTTGATCCGTCTTTGGATCTGATGAACGAAGCGATGCCATTCTTTCTGACCATGAACTTCCCGACGGCGCTATGATGAACTACTGAGAATTCCACGACTTTTTGCGAATGAACACGGACTCCCCAGCCCTGCTCGAGCGCATCTTGCGCGCGCTTCCCGTCTCAAGTCAGCAGCGACTGCTGATCATGGGTTGGGAAGAATTTCCACCGCCGCGCGATCCGGCTCGCCTGCTGCTGCGAGCGATCGGCGCACCAACCCCAGTTCATCTGGTGGACCTCGAGTTTGAAACGGAGCGCTGGCTGGGACAGCACATTCAAACTCAGGGCGTGATCCAGGCAGCCAGCGCTGTAGATGGTTCCCCCAGCATGGGCCGCCTTTCGCTGTGCCTGTCGCTTCTGCCTCTGGACCAGCTTCTACTTGCCCAGCGTCATACAGAGCGCTGCCGACTCACCGGAATTCTGCTGGAAGCGGCTCGTCCATCCGCCGCAGCAAGCCAGAACAGCGGCGTCGCAGGCCCTGCGTTTCCCTCGCGATTCCAACCCACCGCCCTTGCATCTTTGGCGGTCGTGTCTATCTCAACCGATCGTACGTCTTGATTCCCCACGCCAATCCGGCGTGCATCACACGCACGGACCATCCGATCGTGGATGAGAGCGATCGTGCCGGCATTCGTGGGTAGATCCTGCAGCCCATTGACGCGTTTCTGGTTCATCGCGCATCGAAGTTGACAATAAATAATGCAGCGGGTTGCCCGGAATGAAGTGGGCACTAGACTTGTTAGGTAGGAGCTTGTTGGGTCGGGCAGCAGCCTTTACTGACGGGCCTCGATCAAGCACAGCGGCTTGATAGCGAGTGACTTCGGCGAATACCCAGCAGGTGAAAGCAGTCTGAGCAGGCTGTTCGGGTCGGTCGACTGACCGGCTGCAGAGCAGCTGACGACGCCACGTGAGCAGTTTCTGCTCACAAGACAGGACACGTCCATGAATCGTTACAGCCATACAGCAGTAGCGTCCCCAGTCGAAGATGACGTCGAGGCCGTTGAGGCCGCACCGGAGATCGAGCCGGAGCAAGAGACGGAAACGTCGGATGCAAACGACTCTGTCCGTCAGTATCTGCGACAGCTGGGTGCCGTGCCGCTCTTGACGCGCGAGGGTGAAGTAGCCCTGGGCAAGCGCATGGCGGAAGGCAAACGACGGATTCTGAACTCTCTGCTCTCGTGCCCAGCTGTGGTGCTCGATTTGTTGGCGCTTCGAGAGCAACTTCAGAATGGCTCTGTGCGCCTGCGCGACGTTGTGTCTGACCTAGACGCTGACGAAAACGAGGAATTCGACGAGTCGGTCTATATGGACCGCATCCTTTCGATGTTGGAGGCGGCTCGCAATCACTACCGAGCCTGGCAGAAACACCGGCGCCCACTGCTGGCCAACAAACCGCTGACGCCAGCGCAGCAGAAGCGTCTGCACGCACGTCAGGCTGAACACAAGCAGGCGCTGTTCGACGTCGTCTCGTCGATGAAGATCCACCCGAAGCAGATCGAGCAGCTCATCAGCCGCTTGAAGGCGCTTTCCGTTCGTGGTCGCGACGGGCAGGCGATCTTGCGCCAGGTCGAAGAACGCTCTGGTATCCGAGCGCAAGAACTTCCAACGGCACTTCAAGATTTCGCCCGATCTGACGCGAAGAAGCGCTCGCTGTTGCGCAAGCTGGGCCTGCGGGAAGATGAACTCAACAGCTTGGCCGCCCAGGCAAGTCAAGCGCTTGCCGACCTGGCCCGCGTCGAACAAGAAGCCGGCGTAAGCGCCGCATCACTCGCAGAAATCGCAGCGGATCTAGATGATGGCGAACGCTTGGCGAACCAAGCGCGTCACGAGCTTCTTGAAGCCAACCTGCGCCTCGTCGTGTCGATCGCGAAGAAGTACACCAACCATGGAATGCAGTTCCTGGATCTGATCCAGGAAGGCAACCTGGGCCTGATGCGCGCTGTCGACAAGTTCGAATATCAGCGTGGCTACAAGTTCTCGACCTACGCCACGTGGTGGATTCGGCAAGCGATCACGCGAGGCATCTTTGATCAGTCGCGCACTATTCGCATCCCGGTGCACGTCTTCGAGACCGCTCGCAAGCTGTTCCGGATTTCGTATGAGCTGTCCCGCACGCTCGGACGCGAACCGACCCCCGAAGAGCTCGCTGAGCGCAGCGGCATTCCCTTGCTGAAAGTTCGCCAAGTCCTGAAAGCCGCGGCCCGCGAGCCTGTCTCGTTGGACTCACCAAGCCCGGTTCGGGAAGGCAACACCCTGGGGGACATGCTTGAAGATCCTTCGGCGCGCTCGGCCACCGAGTCGCTGGTAGAAGCAGCCCTGGTCTTCCACACGCGCCAGATCCTGCGCAGCCTGAACCCACGCGAGCGCAAGATTCTTCGCATGCGCTACGGCATCGAACAGGAATCGGATCGCACGCTGGAGGAAATCGGCCAGAGCTTCGGCCTGTCACGGGAACGCATCCGTCAGCTTGAAGTCCAGGCCCTGCGCAAGCTGCGCCATGCAACCCAGGTGCGCGAACTCAAGGCGTTCATCGAGCCGTAGCCCCGCCGCCCGCCGCCCTCGCTTGCCGCCCTCCCCTCGCCAACTTTCCCGTCGTTGATCCCGCGGTCCTCAAAGTCCCATCTGGCCGGCCAATATTCACACCGAGCGGCAGCCCGCCGTGTACCATCGACCAGGCAATGAGCAGGATTGTTCTCGGCCTGAACGCGTACCACGCCGATGCCAGCGCTGCCCTTTTCATCGACGGCGACCTACGCTGCGCAATCGAGGAAGAACGCCTGAATCGCCGCAAGCACTGCGGCGGGTTTCCCGCGCTTTCCATCAAGGAATGCCTGCGCATCGCCGGGATTCGACCAACCGACATCGACCACGTCGCCGTATCGCGGGACAGCCAAGCGCAGATCAGTCGCAAGGCTTGGTACGTCGCAAGTCGCGCGCTGCATTCGCTGACTTCGCGTTCCGCAGAGCGATCACAGTTCTTGGCGTCCCTGTCCCAGCGAGTCGCCAATCGCCAGCACTTGCGTCGCTTGCCAGACGATCTGGCGCAGCACATCGGCATCGATCCGCAGCGCACCCATCTGCATGCCGTCGAGCATCACCGCGCCCACTTGGCCAGCGCCTTCTTCGCTTCGGATTTTCCGCAGGCAGCGGTCCTGTCGGTAGACGGTTTTGGTGACTTCTCATCGACGATGTGGGCCGTCGGCAGCGAGCAGGGGCTGAACATCTTGGGCAGCATTCAGTTTCCGCACTCGCTGGGCGTGCTGTACACCGCGGTGACGCAGTGGCTGGGCTTCATGAAGTACGGCGACGAAGGCAAAATCATGGGTCTGTCGGCCTATGGCGCGCCGACGCTTCTGCCTCGACTGCGATCGCTGATCCACCTGCACGACGACGGCACTTTTTCGCTGAACCTGGCCTACTTCCGGCATCACCGCGAGGGAGTCGACATGACGTTTGGCGACGATACGCCGCACGTGGGTCGCCTCTACAGCTCTGCTCTGTGCGATCTTTTGGGTAGCCCGCGCGCCCCTGGACCTGGCATCGAACAAGAAGCCTATTTCTGCGATGTGGCCGCCAGTCTGCAGGCCTTGCTGAACGAAGCCTTGCTTCATGTCTGTCGGCACCACCAGCGACGCACGGGAATGAAGCAGATGTGCTTGGCCGGCGGCGTGGCCCTGAACTGCGTGGCCAATGCCGCCATTTTGGAAGCGACCGACTTTCAGCAGGTGTTCATTCAGCCCGCAGCGGGAGACAACGGCACAGCCCTTGGCGCAGCGCTGTGGGTCGAACATCAGCTGCTGAAGCAGCCTCGACGCTTCGTTATGCGACACGCCTACACCGGGCCGTCCTTTGCCACGCTTGACTGCCAGCAGGCCTTGGATAGCTGGCGAACCACCCAGCCCGGCCCCTTGCTTGTCGAAAAATTCGCTTCAGAAGATCAGCTCTGCACGCGCACAGCGCAGGCCATTGCCGAAGGCTGCGTCGTCGGTTGGTTCCAAGGCGCCATGGAATTCGGACCCCGCGCCTTGGGCAATCGCAGCATCTTGAGCGACCCCCGACGCGCCGACATGAAGGACATCCTCAATCGACGCATCAAGCATCGGGAACCGTTCCGCCCATTTGCTCCGGCGATCCTGGAAGATCATGTTCGCGCATGGTTCGTCCGCGGAACCCCGTCGCCCGTCATGCTGTTGATCGATCACGTCCGCCCCGAAAAGCGCGCGCAAGTTCCCGCGATCACACATCAGGATGGCACCGGTCGACTGCAAACCGTGTCGCTGGACACCAATCCGCTGTTCTATCGCTTGATACAGGCCTTCGCGCAGAGCACCGGGGTCCCCATCGTCCTCAACACGTCGTTCAACGAACACGAGCCGATCGTCTGCACACCGATGGATGCGCTGCGCTGCTTCGAAAAGGCGAACATGGACGTCCTTGTGTTGGGGCCGTTCTTTATTCGCCGCGCAGGCAGCCAGCCACCCGCCTCAGGCTCGACTGGGAGCTGATTCGACGCTGACCTGGGTCGCGCGCAGCGCCGCTTCGGCATCGCGGTCGCGGTGGAAGTGCAGCTCGGGAAGCTGCTTCATCACCACGACGTCAGCCAAACGAGCCCGCAGAAACGGCGTCACACGAGCCAAGCCGTCGTTGATCGTCCGCTGCTGTGCCTCTTGCCGAACGCGTGCGGCGCCGATCGAAAGTCCACTGGCCCGCTGCGGTGCTGAGTCACGCCGTGCGTAGTAGATCTTGGCGTTGCGCAGATCGGGGCTCATCTGCACTCGCGCGATCGCCAGGTCCGCCAGGCGGGGGTCGCTAACCTCCAGTCGAAACAGGCGATCCAGCTCTTCAAAGATCAAGCGTTCCAGACGCAGCAGGCGCGGCCCGGGACCTCCTGCAGAGCCATCAGCGCCCAGCTCATCGACGATAAATGGCGCGTCCGCGTCCCTTCCGACCGGTCTGCCCTCGCGGTCACCACCGCGCCCGTACTGCTTTGCTCGCTTGCTCATGGTTCTTTCATACGACGAAATGGCGACGACGATAAGAAAACTCAGGCCCGGCCCCAGGCTCGGACAACAAAACGTCCTATGCCGTGCGCGGCGAATCGGGGAAAATGAGCCCACCATGACCAGACCGATGACTGACACCGGGCGCCCTAGCTGGGAAGCAAACGACCTGGCACGGGGCGTGAAAACGGCAGCCTTCACTGCGCTGCTGCTGCTTGCTGCCTGCGGCAAGTCAGGCGTCGCCGGCGAGCTACAGGCCTTCACGGACAATGGGCACGGCGTTTCTGGCTTCAACGAAAGCGACGCAGGCGCGCTGGGCGCCAAGAAGTGCCAGACCGGGACCATCGACCAGATGGCCGCGCTGATTTGTGAATACAGCAGCCCCGACGCGGCCGCCCTTGGCCAGACTGCGGCCGAAAGCTGGGTCGGCGAAGCCAGCACCGCCGTCGTTCTGCGACGCGGAAACATGCTGTTCGCCGCCGCCGATCGCACGGGTGGCGATGCCACGGGCAAGACCATCTCTGCCCTGGGAAAAGTCTTCCGCCGCATCAAGAAGTAACCGCCGGAAATCGACCGGCCCCGTCGGCTAAAGCAGGCCGGGTCGCGTCGGTGCGTTCTCGGGATCCTCTTCAAAGCTCAGCGACGCGGGGGGCTGCGGCCGACGGGCCCGCAGGCAGGCAGCCCGCACCGTCACCGAAAAGACCGGGCGTGACGGCGTCAACACCGCCGAGTCCTTGCCCCGCGCCACATCATCGATCGCCGCGCATAGCTCGACAAAGGTCGCCTCGCGATCGACGTGCTGTTCACCGAAGATCGGCAGCCATGACGACAGCGGGCCCTGCGCGATCACCGGCGCATAAAAGAAGTCCGGACCGCCGGCAAACAGCAGCGAAAACGGGCGCATGACAATCGCGACCTCTTCGAAGCCCGCTTCCAAGGCCCAGGAATAAAGCGACAGTGCATCGGGACGTTGAGCAATGTGCTGCTCAAGCAGCGCTGTTTCGCGCGGCCGATGGCTGATGACCTTGGCCAAAACTTCATAGAATTCCGCGAAGCTACCGCGCAGGGGAAGCGTCGAAAGCAGCGTCGCTCCGGGCTTGGCGACGCGGTAAAGCTCGCGCAAGAAACCACGTGGATCGTCAACGGAGGCCAGGCCCAAGTTCGACACGGCCACATCGCACACTTCGCTGTCAAACGGCAGCTTGGGCTGGCAGGCGTGGCTGCGCAGAAAGACGCGCCGCCCCAGAAGATTTCCTGCTTCGCGACGGGCGATTTCCAAAAGCCCAGCGGCGCTGTCGATTCCCACCACGCGGGACTGCGGGCTTTGGCGCAAAAGCGGCAGCGAGGCTTCTCCGGCCCGGCAGCCGACGTCCAGGATGGTGCTCTTGCCAAGCCGCGGTGCCTGCGAGACCAAAAGCTGCGCAAACGGCTGCGTCCAGACGGGCGAGATCTCCCGTTCATACACGGCGGCGGCGTCCTCCCCGGCAAACGACCGGTCATCCGCAGCAACCGGAGGCAGCGCCGGCGCGCTCGCCTCTGCCTCGGCAGGCACCGCAAATTCGGCTGCCGATGCCGCCTGGGCCACACGAGCAGAGGAAGGAGAGAGGACGGACGCCATGGCGGCGCCATAATATAGAGAGGCTCCCTGTGGACACAACGCACAAGACGCAAGGCCCTTGCATTCGCTTGCCGCGCCAACGCGCTGATCTGGTAGCCACAGCCGCCCCGGCCCCGTCGAGCCTTCCGTCCCAGGAACCGCGAGAAAGGACGCCCCATGGATAGCCGCTACATCGTCCTGGCTCTTCCCGTGTTTGCGCTCAGCATCTTGCTTGAGCTGCTGCTGAGCACGCGCCGCCGGCAGCAGCGCTATCACCTGCACGACACGCTTTCCAGCTTAAGCTGCGGCATCAGCCAGCAGGTGCTGCTGGGTTTCCTGTCGGTGGCGGGCTTTGCGATCTTCAGCTTCGTGCAAAAGAGCGTCGGTCTCTTCGAGATCTCGCCGCGCTCGATATGGGCCTGGATCGCCCTCTTGTTCCTCGACGACTTTTGTTACTACCTGTATCACCGGGCCAGCCACCGCGTGAACTTCTTCTGGGCGACGCATGTCGTGCATCACCAAAGCGAGGAATACAACCTGTCGACAGCGCTGCGGCAAAGTGGCCTGACCGGCCTTACGTCGTGGCTGTTCTATCTGCCGATTGCGCTTTTGGGTTACCCGCTGCTCATGTGGCTGACCCTGCACACGTTCAACATCCTGTATCAGTTCTGGATTCACACGAGGCTGATCTCGCGCATGGGGCCGCTCGAGTGGATCTTCAACACGCCCTCGCATCACCGCGTGCACCACGGCATCAACCCGCGCTACATCGACCGCAACCACGGCGGCATCTTCATCATCTGGGATCGCCTGCTTGGCACCTTCGCCAAAGAAGACGACGAGCCGGTCTACGGCACGGTGAAGCCGCTGGCCAGCTTCGACCCCATCTGGGCCAACCTGGCCGACTGGCAACGGCTGTGGCAGATGTCGCGCGCAACCGCTCGCCTGCGCGACAAGATCTGGATCTGGCTGGCCCCGCCCGAGTGGCGCCCGGCTGATCTGGGCGGCCTGGTGCAAGTCCCCGAAGTGACGCGCGACGAACAGCAGAAGTTCGAAGTGCGCGCACCGGGATCGCTGGATGCCTACGCCGTCTTTGTCTTCGTGTCGGCGCTGCTGGGCGGCATCGCGTTTCTGCAGTGGAACGGCGGCTGGCCCCTGTGGCTGCGCCTGCTGGTGTCGGCGCAGGTCCTGTGGTCGCTGTGGGCTTGGTCAGCGGTGGTTTCGCAGCGATCCAACATCTTTCGCTTGGAAGCGCTGCG
>JAYRFD010000023.1:0-2216 GCA_041908565.1 Polyangia bacterium
AAGGTGCTCTCGTTCATCAAGGCGCGACGTCCCGATCTGTTCGACCGCTACTGGGGCAGCGCGGGTCTTGATGTACAAGGCAAGGTGCCGACGTTCCAGTATCAGGGGCAAGCGTACAAGAACACGCCCGAGGACATGCTGCGCCTGTTTCGCTCGTCGAAGGACCGCAACCTAGGCTTTACTAACCTATTCGCGCAGGCCGGGATGGACCCACAGATCCAGCGCCTACAGCGCGAATATCTGCGGCATGAAGTGCGCGAGTTTCTGGATACCGCGACGACGACGAGAACGGACAAGACCCCGCTCAAGCCGTCGCAGTGGCTGACCGAGCGCGGCCAGGCGCTGTACTACAGCAGCTACAAGAACCTGCCTGAAGTGGCCAAAGAATATCTGCACGCCGCAGTGCAGGCCGTAGTTGGGGCGAATGCCGATGCAGCGACGGTCGATGCCGCGGTGCAAGCGCGAGTCGCGGCCGAGTTTGAGCGGCTGTTTCAGCAGAGCGGCGTGAAGTCCTACGAAGGCACAGGCGACGATAAGCACATCCTTGGCTTCTGGGGGGAAGGCGGGCGACGCGAGGCGGTGACTCAGGGCGAGCAGCGGATCCAGCAAGCCGAAGCCCAGCGAACACAGGCGCTGGCCCATGGCGACGCGGCTTCAGCCAAGGCGGCTGAGCGCAGCAAGACTGTGTGGACGCGGCATCTCTCCGATGCGAAGAAGCGCGAGAGTCGGTATCAGAAGTCGGCTCGCGATGTCGATGCCGTGCGCCGTCGGAAGCCGCAGGCGGAGCTGCCGCCGCACACAGTGCCCTATTTCTCGGCAGACATGAACATGCCACCCGTGCCACGGCGCAGCGAGGACGAAGACGAGCCAGCTAGGCCCGATGCTGATCCTGAGTCGAAACACGAGGTCGGCTAGCTGTGATACGCAGCATGGACACCATGAATCGACGGCCCATGTATGCCGAGTCCTTCGCTCCGACATGGAACAGGGTACGGTGATGCGTTCACTGCGTTCTTTGATCTGCGCCATCGTCGGCCTGGGATGGATCACATCGCTGGCCGCTGCGCCGAATCTTTCCATGTCCGACTATCAGGTGGCGCTGCGGCGCGGTCGCCAAGCCGTGAGCGAGAGCGCGTTCGTCGATGCGGTGACGCAGTTTGAAGCGGCGTTGCGCGCTCGCCCCAATGATCCGGTCGCGCTGTCTGAGCTGGGCTTTGCCGCTCTGCAGGCGGGCGACTTGGCTCGGGCTCGCACAGCGACCGAGAGCGCGCTGGCTACGACCAAGGACCGCGCACTGCTCGCGGCCAGCCTATACAACCTGGGCCGCATCGCGGAAGCCACCGATGATCGCAATGCAGCGGTGGCTGCGTACCGTCGCTCGCTGACGCTGCGAAAATCGGCAGAGGTCACGGGACGACTCGCAGCACTGGACCCCAGCACACCCGCTGCGGTGCCGCTTTCCGTCGCGCCATTTCAGGGGCCGTTCGCTTCGCTGGATGCCTTCTGCAAGCGAGCCCGTAAAGAGGCGACCGCGCTCTGCCCTGCACCGTTCTCGACGGGAAACGACTACTTCGCGCTGCAAGAGACGCTGACAAGTCCGCCTCCCCCCATGCAGTCCGTGCGCGTCGTCTCGATTCGCCCGCACAACGACACCGTGAACGACTGCCACCTGCTCGTGCAGACCGGAAGTGGCTTCTACAGTCTTGGCCTGCGGTCAGACAACGGCTGCACTCCGCGCGAGATCACGGTGCAGTCGATGGGAAACGCTCGCTCGCCCGCTGTCCTGCTGCGCCTGATCACCCAGCCGGCGACCGTGCTCAGTGACAAGCCCAACGCGCGCTGGGTTGGCCACTATCAGGAATGGCTCTATGTCTGCGCGCTCGACATGAAGCAGAAGCCTGCCTGCGTCGGCCCGATCGATTTAGGTCGCGTGCAGCAGCATGCCGTGCATGCGCTCAAGCCCGGCGAGTCCCCCGATTGGGACTATCGCCGCCGTCCCTCTCTCGATGGTAACGGCACATTGCGCATCGAACCCGAAGGCTGGAAGCCCGGCGAGCCGCTGCCGAATTCAGCGCATCTGGGAAGTCACGCGCTCCCGCTCTGGGCGAAGTAGAGTCCTGCCTGTCGCCCTGCGGTAAGGTCTGCCCATCTGGGTTGGACAGTCGGCAGCGACCCATCACACCGCTCCAGGATCGTCGGGGCACGCCGCCGTGGAC
>JAYRFD010000024.1:0-7915 GCA_041908565.1 Polyangia bacterium
ATCGACCCACGACCCCGTCGTCCATGCGCCGGCTGGCAGGCCGCTGATCGCACCGACGAAAACGGGGATGGTATAGCAGGCCGCCACCAACAAAACGGTGATCGCCAGTGCACGCGGATAGTTGCGCTGCGGCTGCTGCACTTCGGCCGCCACCGTCGACGCGCTGTCCCAGCCCAGATAGTTCCACATGCACAGCAGGATGCCGGTGACCCACAGCGGGCCGGAATCGGGGCTTGCGCTGACGGCAGCCGGCGGCGCCGACAGCATGTGCGTGAACTGATCCCAGCTCAGGTGGCGCAGGGCCAGCGCTCCGCAGATCGAAACGATGACAAACGGGAACAGCAGCAGCGCGCCCATGCCGATGCTGCCCGAACCGACGGCGCGGCTGCCGCGCAGGTTCCACAGCACGCAGACCACGACCATGGCCACGCCGGCCCACCAGCCGGGGCCGCCCACGCCGGTATCGCGCAGCGCGGGGAAGATGCGCCCCAGATAGGTGACGAGCAGCGTCGGATAGATCGCCATATCGAACAGGCTGAAGGCGACCATCAGCCACGCCTCTTGCATGCCCCAAAACGGGCCCAGGGCGCGTCGCACCCAGGTGTAATAGCCACCCTCGTGCGGCAAGCTGCTGGCTAGCTCTCCGACCAGCAGCGCCGACGGAACGGACCAGATGCAGGGCACGACCAGCAGCAGAAGCAGCGTGTTCAGATAGCCATGGCCGCTGACGATCTCTTCCAGCCCGTATGGGCCGCCGGACACGACGAAGAACAGCGTGGCCACCAAGGGCAGCAGGCTGAGCGTCGGGGCCATGCGATTGGCGACGGGCAGCGCGGCGTGAACCGCGGGCGAGCCCGGCGACGTAGGCAGCTGCGACGGTGTGGTCGGCACCGTCGGTTCAAAACAGGGCGTCGGCAAATTGGCCGTCACGCGCTTTCGCTGCGTGGCGATCTGTGTGGCAGTCCCACTCGGTAGGAGTCTTCGGCGCTGCGCGACAGCCGACGCGACCTGTTTCATTCTTGGGCCTCCTTCTACGGCGAAGTTTCGCGCAGCGCTGCCGCTCGGTGCAAGGCCAATTTCGGCGTTTTTCTTGACAGTGTTTTTGGGGGCAAAAAGCTCAAGGAATTCGCGAACAAAACAGCTACCCAGCCAGCGGACGTTGTGCTGTAGTCTGCTCAATTCGCTCGTCACGGACGGAGACTCATCATGCGCACCCCGCGGACCTTGCTTAGCTTGCCCAATGTGTTGCTCACGCTGATCGTCGCGTGGGCAGGATTCTCGACGGGAACACCACAGGCATGGGGAGCCAAATGCCCCAATGTCCACGTCGTGCTCGATCGATCGGGATCGATGTCCAGCACGGTCGCCGGTCGGACGCGCTGGGACATCGCAAAAGAGGCAGTCAACGCCGTGCTCGACAAGTACGACGGCAAGTTCCCGATCGGCCTGTCGATCTTCCCCAACACCGGCTGCGATGCCGAGCTTGTGACCGAGCCCAAGTACAAGTCGAAGATGACGATCTCGGCCGGCATGAACCGCACGGGCCCCAGCGGCAGCACGCCGTCGGCCAGCGCGATGCAGGCCACGCTGGCCTTGAAGTCGCTGCGCGAGCCCGACCGCGAGCAGTACGTCATCCTGATCACGGACGGAGGCCCAGGCTGCGGAACGATCGACACCAGCCCCGGCACCGTCATGCAGCTTGAGAGCGGCGTGAAGGCCACGCCCACCGTTTACACCTTCGTGGTCGGATTCGGTGGTGGGCTTTCAACGTCCGAGTCGCAGTGCCTGTCGCAGATGGCAGTGGCCGGTGGCAAGCCCGCAGCGACGGCCGAGAAGTACTACAAAGCCGACAACGCAGCCGACCTGAACACGGCTCTGTCCGAGATCGTCAAGGTCATCGGCGGCGGCGGCGACGTCGGCACAGGCGGCTTCTGCGATGACACCTGTTACAGCAACGGCTGCAAGACGCCGGGCGACATCTGTGTCAGCGGCGAGTGCACGTCCAATCCCTGCGCCGGCGTGGTCTGCCCCAAAGATCAGTACTGCTACACCGACGGAAAATCGCCCGCGATGTGCACGCGCGCCTGCACCAAGGCCTGTCCGCGCGGCACGCGCTGCTTGATGGGATCCTGCGCGAACGATCCATGCCCAAGCTCGTGTCCAGCGGGCACGGTCTGCGATTCCACGGTCAAGCACTGCGTGCGCGATCCGCTGTGCGGCATGATGGCACCGGACGAGCAGTGCAAGGGCACCAGCGCCTGCCGAGCCGGCAAGTGCGTCGACGATCCCTGCCGCTTCCTGACCTGCCCCAAGGGCACGCGCTGCTTGTCGTGGGAAGGCACCTGCGACTGGATTCCGCCACCGCCCGACGACATGCCGATGGACGACATGCCGATGGGTGACGACGGTCCAATCAGCCGCCGCACCGGCTGCAGCACGATTCCGGGCGGAGCAACCGGAGCCTCAGCCGGCGCTGGAGCGCTGTATCTGCTGGGCCTGCTGGTCGCCCGTCGTCGTCGTCGCGCAGCCTAACGCAGCCGCGCTGTCTCGCTGACTGCCCCACCCTGCCGGTCCGCTGCAATCAGGTGACCGCGCCCCCCGCGCGGCCCTTCGACCATCCCCCCGTCTTTCGTCCCGCTTCGGTTCTACTTGGCGATCAGATCAAGCAGACGCACGGTCTCGCCCGCTGCCACCACGGGGTCGTACGCCGTATCGGCCACGCCCGAGACCACCTTGGTGATGTTGTGATCGACGGTGCCAGCCTTGGACCACGCAGACACCGGAGCCGCCGTGATGTACGCCGAAAACGTGTGATGCCCCGACCCAGGCCGCTCACCGATCACGTGAATGATCGATCGCTTGCTGTCGGCGGTTCCAACTCCGCTGTACAGGATCTCGCCAAGCTGGTAGCCGGCACGCACGCGACCATTGCGAACCACAATGTTCATCGGTGACGTGCGATACCCCGCCGCGTCCAGCGCGCTGCGCAGCTTGGCCAGATACGGCGCCAAGTGCCCCTGGTCGGTCAACGCCAGCGAGCACAGACCATCGGACAGGATGATCTGCACGTTGTAGCGATCGGCACTCATCGTCTTCGCGGTGCGCACCTGCTCTAGCGATCGCGCCTCGATCTGCTCGCCGGTCGGCGGATGCCAGATGTAGTCCTTGCGATCGAGCGACTGCGTGTGCACTTCCAGAACCATGGGCAGCGACTGAACGAAGGCGGGGCTGAATTCCACCCACAGGCTCTGTCGACCGTCGTCGTACAGGCGACGGATTTCGCGATCCAGCGTCGGTTCCAGGTCAGCGGGCGAGCCACCAAACTTTTCGGCGATCCACACGCCGCGGGCGCGCACTTCGGCTAGCTGCTTCTGACCTTCGGCATAGATATCCGCCTGCGTGCGCGTGTCGCCCTTGGCCACGCGGTACTTGTAAAACACCCACAGCGGGTCACCGAAGTGGGCGGTCGGCTGCCCGCGAGAATCGATGACATCCAGGCTCTTGAAGAAGTCCCACATGCCATCGCTGACCTTGTATCCGAAGCGCTGGCGCACGCGCACGTGGTCTTGGAAAGCCGTCGTCAAGTAGCCCAGCATCGGGTCGTTCTTGGTCGGCAGCCCCATCAAGTACGCGGGGTTGGCCGGCATGATCTGATCGATGCACCAGTCCAAGTCATCCAGCGAGACATCCATGTGCAGGGTCGAACAGATATCAAGGCCCAGCGTGATGCCGTGCAGCTTGCCCATCACGGTGTCTTCCAAACAGCAGCGCACCAGCTGTTCGCGGCTGCGGAACACTTCGGGCCCGATGAAGCCGGCGACGTCGTTGACGTGGACCCACGGCGCTTCGGTCTTGCCCGCCGCACGCTGCGCCGCCGCAACCTTTTGCTTCAGCGCGCGCGCGAAGCCGTACTTACGCGCTTCCAGCACGACCATGTCGACGCCCTGATCTTTTCCGTTGGTGAAGTCGGCGCCTTGTCCCGTTTCAAAATACAGACCGTACTTGCCGCTGCGCTTGGCGGCGTGATCCAGCATCTTCTGCACGCTGACATCGAAGGTCGCATTTGCCGCATCGTTGCCGGCCAAGCTCTGGAACCAAATTCCCGTCGTGCCGGGCGCCTTCGCTTCAACTTCGGCCTGCACATCGATGTGCGAAAGCACGCAGTGCGGCAGCTGATCTTCCAGCTTGAAGGTCTGCAAGATGTCCAAAAGACGCGCCTCGATCGCGGCCACCGATTCGGGTGCGCTGGACACCGGGTTGCAGCCCAGTACGACATCGCCGACGGCGTACGCGAAGCCATCGAAGACCTGCCAGGTGATGTCATCCACGTTGTCGGTGGGCGAGTTGGGCTGAATGTGCGCGCCCATGTAGCCCTTCTTGCCGACGTTGCTGCCCGGCAGCGGAGTGAACACCTTCTGGCCGATCGTGATCAGCTCGGCATTGCTCAGCAGCTTGACGACGCAGCCGATGACATCGCTGGACAGGCCGGGCAGGAAGCTTTGGATCTCGGCTTCGCTTCCGGTAAGCAAGCGGCTGCGCAGCTCGCCCAGCGTCCAGCCAGCGACGCGCGCGGTGGCCGTCGCGGTGGTCTGCTGAATCAGTCGGTACTGTTCATCCAAAAGCAGCGGACGCGCATCCAGATCGCCGATCTTGGTGTTGGCCAACAACTGACGCGCGTTGCTGCGGCTCTGCGCGTCGTCTCGCGCTGCGGCCACGCCGATGGCTTCGTCACCTTCCTTGTAGTCATTGGCCGCGCCAATCAGCTGGCGATACAGCGTCTCGTCGAACGAGCCGCGCTGCCTTTTGATGTACGCGAACAGGTCTTCGCCTGGCTGCACGTCGGCCACGCGAACCGTGTTTCCGGCGGGCATCATCGGGTCGTCGTTCTTGCCGCAGCCGCTTCCACCTGCCAGCGCGGCCGCCGATCCCGCTGCCATCAGACCCAGGAAGCTGCGACGACGCAGGCCCCCGACCGCCATGGCAGCCGAGCTGTCCGCACTTCGTTTGTCCGCTTCTCCGTCGCTGGCAGCTGACTGCGCGCCCGATCCAGCTGGGCTTGGTTCCACCGCAGACAGGCCTGTTGGAATCCGCCGAGAGCGAGGACGAGAGGGGACCAGCGAGCGAGATGAGTACGCCATAAGAGGCCTCCGATGAATGCGCGGTGGACACCGTGGACGGTGGAATCTCACCGCCACGTCGGCGCATCATCGAAAGATGCATACATGTGGTCAAGCGTTCAGCGATTCCCTAACTGCCTGACTTCATGACTGCACGACCGCATGACTGGACGCCGCGCGGACCGCCAGCGCCCCAAGCCGGCAGCGGCCCCAAGCCGACAGCGACCCCACGCTTGACCGTTCGTTCAACGGCGGTTTCCACACGTGCGGAAACGCCTGCGACCCGCCTAGCGCAGCGCGATCCGCGCAATTTGGGTCCGGTCACGCTTCGGCTTCCAAGTCGCTGAACTCGGCGAAATCGCCGGTAAATCGGTAGTGGGCCGTGGACGGGATGCGTGATAAGGTGAACAAACCACGCGTCTAGGTAACCCCAGATCGAGCGGTCTATGGGAACGAAAGAAAACACGACTGGCACACGCGATCAGCGACCGGCAGGCGGCACGCCGAGCAAAAGCGCAGGAGCAGCATCCCCTGCGAGCGCAGCAAAAAGCTCGGGGGCTGCGACGACTGCCGCCAAAAGCAGTGGGCCAGCGCCCAAAGCGGCCACCCCCGCGCCTCCGGCCACGCCCGAGGCCAACCCAGACGATCTGGTTCGTCGGGCCGAAGGGCAGCGAGGTCTGCAAGCGGCCGAGACCCTGCTTTCGGCCGCGCTGGCTTTTCGCCGTCGACCCGATGTGGTCGCCGCCGTCCACTGCTTGGAGCGTGGCCTGGGCGAGCTGCAAGAGCAGATCGAGACTCCGCCGGCTGCCCGTCTAGGCGCCGAGCTGGAATATCAGCTGGGCATCCTTTGCGAAGAAGAGCTGGGGCGCTTTGAAGACGCGCTGGTCCACTTCCAGACGGCGTTCAAGCTGCGTCCCGACAACCTAGAGCCGCTGCGACGCGGTCGCGGCATCTACCAGTCCTTGGGCGACATGGACATGGTGGCGCGCTTGATCGAGCTGCACCTGGCCAACTTGGTCGCCAACGAAACGAAGTCGGGCGTCGCGCTGGCGCTTGAGCTTGGACAGCTGAAGCTGCGCCTAAACGATCCGGCGGGTGCCGTCGAAGCCCTGCGTGGCGCGCTGCGCATGCACAACGACACCAGCAACGGCGAAGAAGTGCCGGAGGAGCTGCTGTCGACGCTGGCCGACGCCTACGTCAGTCCGGATTACCAGCCGGGCATGGCCGAAAAAGATCAGGCGCGACGCCACGCCAGCGAGATCTATCTGAGCTTGGCCAAGCGCTCGCTGGATCCCAAGCTGTTGGGCAAGGCCGATGGCTCAGATGCCGACGGCAAAAAAGGCGAAGAAGGCGAGCTTCGCGATGCCGAGCGCAAAGCCATCCACTTCTTGAAGAAGGCGCTGGATGCCGATGCCCGCAACGTAACCGCCGCTGGCTTGCTCGAAACTCTTTACGGCCGCATGCCGACGGCCCAGCGCGCCAGCGAGCTGATCAAGCTGTACAAGAGCGGCGCTCGCGTTTCTCGCCGCGGCCCCAAGCTGCGCAAGCTGTATGAAGAAACCGGGACACCGATCGACTACGGCGCGGTCATCGACGCCTGTCGCACGGGCCTGGATGCCGTCAATTCCGTCGAGGAATGGAACGAGACGCGCGACACCATGCGCCAGATGCTGGAAAAGTCCGGCGATCTGTTCGGCATGGCGTCACTGCGCGAAGAAGACGCCAGCGAAGCGGCGCTGCCGGAAGAGCGCGCCGAGCTTCTGATGCAGGCGGCGGACCTGTACCAGCGCGGTGGCGATCAAGAACGCCACATCGCCTGCTTGAAGCAGGCGTTTCACGAGCTGCCGCTGCACGCCGATGCGTTCCGCAAGCTGAATGATTTTTACAAGTCGCGTCGCGACTTCATCGGCCTGGCGGTGCTGCAAGAAGCGCGCATGGCCGCGCAGTTTGAAACGGCGAAGCTGGATCTGACCAGCTACGCGAAGCAGCTGGAAGAGCTGGCCGAGCTGTACGAAAAGAAGCTGCAAGACGTGGCCTCGGCCGCTGCGATCTGGCGACGCATCGACGAGCTGCTGCCAAGCGCCCGCTCGCAGAGCGAACGCAAGCGCCTGGCGCAGCGCCTGGCGCGCATCGATCAACAAGTTCGCGAGCTGCAGATCGAGCTGGAGCGTGTCTCTGCCGATCAGGTGCCCGAGCGCGTTGAGCTTCTGCGTCGCCTGGGGCAGCTGTATCGCGAGCTGCACGAACCCAAGCACGCGGCCGCGGTCTATGAAGAGCTGCTGGGTCTGTCGACGGATCTTCCGTCGATCAAGATCCTGATCGAGCTGCGCGAGCAAAGCGGTGATGTGCCGGGACAGCTGGACTTGCTGCGTCAGCAAGTCGGTCTGGTCACCGATCGCGCAGAGCGCCTGTCCTTGCTGCGACGCATGATGGCGCTGTGCGATCAGCGCATGCTGCAGCGCGGCGAGAGCATCGACGCGCAAGACAGCCTGGGCATGACCATCTGGGTCTGCCGCGCTCTGCTGGCAGAGCTGCCGAACGATCGCGATGCGCTCAAGCGCTTGTCGGATGCCCTGCAGCTTCTGGGCAACAAGAGCGAGCTGGTCGATGTGCTGGAGGCGTACCTAAAAGTCGCGCCGACCCCGCGGGAAAAGCTGGGCCTGCATCGACAGATCGCCAAGATCTCGGAAGACAACGAAGACCTGGCGCGCACCGTTTCCCATCTGGAGCGCGCGGTTCGCATCTGCCCACCGGGCCCCGAATCGGAAGAAGTGCTGTGCGAGCTGTCGCGGGTCTAC
>JAYRFD010000025.1:0-2451 GCA_041908565.1 Polyangia bacterium
GAGTATCGACGGCACCGCGGGCCCACATCGACGAGCCAGCGCGTCGACATCGACGACGAAGCAGGGCCACATCAGATGCGTAGCAGGTCCCTATCGACGATGAGTTGAGCAGTACGGACATAGAACATGGCAGCACATAAGTTCCTATTCGCATTAATTTATACGTTCCTATTTCTATCTGGCTGTGGCCCCGACGACCGATGTGCCGCGACCCAGGGGGCGTGTCTGGATCTGAGCCTGCTCGGCGAGGGGCGATACTCCGTCACGCTGTCGGTGATCGCAGAACCAGAGGCGGGCCAAGCGGTGCTACGCAGCGCAAGTCCGCTTTCCGACATCACGCTTCCGGCGCAGCTGCTGGTTGTTCCTCCGCCGGGCGTGGCCGAGCCGAGCATTCGTCGTGTGCATGTGGCGGGCGTAGATCCCGACGGTGCGCTGCAGGTCGAAGGACAGACGGATGTGACCTGGCCCCTTTCCGGGCACATTGCGGCCAGCGTGATGTTGCTGCCCTCGACCGAGGTGGATCTGCGTCTGGCATCGCTGTCGATATCCAACGGAACTTTGGCCCCGGCGTTTTCACCCGGCGTGGACACCTATTCCGTGCAGCCGACCGCTCCTGTTTCACAAGCTCAGCTGAACCTGCGAGCCATCGACGCGCGGGCCCAAGTGTGGGTCAACGAAGCGCTGATCACATCAGATCGCGTCATCGTTCCGATCAGCCTGACGGCAGAAACGACGATCATCATTCGCCTGCAAGATGCGCGAGGGCGTGCTCGACAGTACCTGCTGCAGGTTCCGCAGGCGCCGCGGCTGACCGGACTGTCCGTCGCTGGTGGCACTCTAAGTCCCGCGTTTGCACCGGATCTGCTGCGGTACACCGTCACGCTGGACACGCTGACCATGCAGCTTGATCTGCGAGCCCAGACGGACGATGCCGCGAACACGCTTCGTATCGACGGCATGGCCGTCGCTGGAACCGACGTGCGTGTGCTGGTTCCGTGGGATGTGCTGCGCAGTCCAATCGTGCGGATTCGTGTGCAAGCGCAGAGCGGAATCTATTTCGACTATCAGGTCAGCGTGCTCTTGCGACCGGCGCTGTATATGAAGGCGTCGAACACTGGCCCGCTTGATCAGTTTGGCTATACCGTGGCCTTGTCTGGCGACACGTTGGCCGTCGCTGCGTTGGAAGAAGACAGCGCGGCGATCGGCGTAAACGGCAACGGGAACAGCAACGGAGCAATGGACAGCGGCGCCGTGTATGTCTTTGCCTGGAACGGATCGACGTGGACGCAGCAGGCGTATCTGAAGGCTTCCAACACGGGCGCCTTCGATCGCTTTGGTTACAGCCTGACTCTGTCCGGGGATACCCTGGCCGTCGGTGCTCTTTCGGAAGGCAGTCGAGCCACGGGCATCAACGGCAACGGAGCCGACAACGGAGCGACGGACAGCGGCGCGGTATATGTCTTTCAGCGGACCGCCGGGGTGTGGGCTCAGCAGGCGTACATCAAGGCGTCGAACACGGATGCGGGCGACTACTTCGGGTACAGCGTGGCGCTTTCCGGCGACACCTTGGCCGTCGGAGCGCCCCTGGAAAGCAGCAATGCCACCGGGATCAACGGCAACCAAGCCAACAACAGCGCGATGTTCAGCGGTGCGGTCTATGTCTTTGCACGGACGGCGGGCGTCTGGGCCCAGCAGGCGTATATCAAGGCATCGAACACCGACTCGCTGGATCAGTTTGGGTACAGCGTGGCGCTTTCCGGCGACACCCTGGCGGTTGGTGCCATCGGCGAAGCGAGCCGCGAGACCGGCGTGACAGCGACGGGCAGCGACAACACCGCCAGCGAGAGCGGCGCGGTCTATGTCTTTGCACGAACGGCGGGAAGCTGGGCCCAGCAGGCCTACCTCAAAGCATCGAACACAGGGGCTGGCGATCGGTTTGGGCTCAGCTTGGCTCTTTTCGGCGACACTCTGGCCGTCGGCGCGCCTTTCGAAGACAGCGCGGCCACTGGGATCAATGGCGACGGCGGCAGCAACGCGGTGTCCAACAGCGGAGCCGTCTATGTCTTTCAGCGAACGGGCATCACCTGGGCCCAGCAAGCGTACATAAAAGGCCTGGCCACCGACGCGGGGGATGAGCTAGGTAGCTCCGTCGCACTGTCCGGGGACCTGCTTGCGGTGGGCGTCCCGAACGATGACAGCAGCGCCAGCGATGTAAACGGCCCCGTTTCGAACAACTCGCTGTTTGATGCGGGTGCGGTGTTGCTCTTCCATCGAGACGCCGGCATCTGGCGACCCCAGGCGTATGTGAAAGCGTCAAATCCTGAAGCCGTCGATCAGTTCGGCGTCAGCGTTGCGCTGTGGGATCAGACCCTTTTGGTCGGGGCACCCAGCGAAGACGGCGCAAGCGTGGGACTTGGCGGCAACCAAAGCAGCAACGATGCGCCCTCGGCC
>JAYRFD010000026.1:0-9791 GCA_041908565.1 Polyangia bacterium
ACTATCTGTGGGATCGCTTGCAGCGCTACTGCGTGTTGGCTGGCGTGCCCAAGGTCTGCCCACACAGCCTTCGCGGCTTGCACTCAACGATCGCGATGGAACGCGGTGCCACATCCGGAGTCGTCGCGGCGGCGCTCGGTCACGGCAGCTTTGCGGTGACCGCTCGTCACTACGTCAACCCCGACACGCTGGCCAATGCCAAGGCCCGCAAGGTGTCCGCCGCGCTGGCAAGCCCAAGCGCTGCCAGCGAGCCTGTCAAAGCTGACCTGACCAGCCTATCCGCCGCACTGGCCGCGCTATCGCCGGAGGAACTTACAGCCCTGCTTCGCTCCGTCGGAAAGTCTGTCTAGGCCAGCAGGATCCCTGCGTTCCGTAGCCGTTCCGATCTTCCAACGAACGCTCGATTTCCCGACGCAGACGTAGATGCCTGCGGTTCCCGATGAACCCAAGCTCTCGTCGAGCAAGGCGGTTTTCGGGTTCCGATTCCGTCGACGATTTGCGGAACGGGCGCGGGGCCGCTTGCCTGCGGCGAAAGCAGGTGCCCTTGCCGTGCCACGGCGCTGCGTAGCGTCGGGTCGTGCGCTTCATCCAGCCTGCCGTTGCGAAAAATGGCGTCATGAAGCGGTCGGGGTCGCTACGGGGCGGGGGCCGACAGGACGCGTGCCGCGGTGCGTGTCTGCCGCTGTCGGCGTCGAGGACTTAGGGCATGTAGCGCAGGACAACGCCGCTGCTGCCGACGGCCCAAGCATCGTTGGATGCACCGCTCCACACGCCGTTTAGGGTGTAGCTGCGCGTGCCGGGCTCCATGCTTGCCCAGTTGACACCTTCGTAGCGGAGGATCAGCGGGGCAAACGAGCTTGAATAACCGACGGCAAAGATATTCGATGCCGAAGTACCCCAGATGTCAAACAGCGTTTGGTTCGTCAGAACGCCGCTCTGTGCATGAGTAGTCCACGTACCGCCGTCAAAGAAGGCGATTGTGCCACCTGAGCCAACGGCCCAATATCGCGTATTTGGGGTGCTGTATCCCCAAATGCCACGCAGGGTGGTCATGCCAGCTGCCCCATTAACTAGCTGCGAACTCCAGACTGCGCCGCTGTAGCGGAACATGTTGCAGTTAATCATTCCGCCAGGCGGGCACATGGAATAGCCACCAGTGGCAAAGATATTGCTGGAAGATACACCATGGATGGAATACATGGTTGTGCTAGTTAGCGTGTTTGGGTTTTGGATGACGCTGGCCATTGTGCCATTGTAGGACACAAAGATGCCATTTGTTCCAGTGGCCCATACGGCATTCTGTGACGAGCCCCAAATGCCATACAGCGTATTTGTGGGGGGGACTGCTGCCCACGTTACGTTTTGCCAGCCAGCTGCGGTATTTGTTGAATCATAACGCATGAACGTGCCATTGTTGCCAACCGCAAACACCTGTGTGGCAAAGCCCCAGACGTTCTGAAAACCGTTTGTGGTGTTTGAAACATAGGGCGCCCAGGTCTCGCCATTAAAGCGGCGAATGGTGCCGCCGCTGCCCACGGCCCAGACGTCGTTGGGGGCGCTTCCCCAGACGTTTTGCAGCGTATAGCTGTCCAGCGTCGTCGAGATCGGCGGCGCGCTCCACGACTGACCGTCGTAGTGCATCAGGGTGCCGTAGTCGCCGACGGTCCACGCGTCGCTAAGGCTGGTGGCCCAGACGCCATAGATGCCGACGCCGCCGGGGGCCGCCGTGTACTGCCAGGCGTTGCCGTCGAAGCGGCTGCTGCCCACGCCAGAAAACGAACTGTAACCGACGGTCAGGGCACCGCTGGCGTTCATCCACAGGCTGTACGCCGTGGACAGGCCGATGTTGCCGCTCATCGGATCCAGGGACCAAGCGGTGCCGTTGTAGCGCATCACGCGTCCGCTGCTACCGACGGCGAAGATGCGGTCGGCGGCAGAGCCAGCCAGTCCGTACCAGGTGGTCGCTGTGCTGAGGTTGCTGGCCACCGTATCTAGCGTCCAGTTGGTGCCGTTGTAGTGCAGGACTACGCCACTGTTACCGACGGTCCAGACATCGCCGGCCGAGCTACCCCAGACCGCGTAGAGATCGCGCGTCGTGGCCGTTCGGCTGCCGGGGGCTTCCGACCACAGGTTGCCGTCGAAGTGCAGGATGGTGCCGCCGCTGCCTACCGCCCAGTAGTCGTTGGGCGCGCGACCCCACAGGCCCCGCAGGGTCTGGGCTGGCGCCGGGATGACGCCGCTTTGGGGTGATGCCGTCCACTTGTTCCCGTCGTAGCGGACCAACCCGCTGTTGGTGCCCACGGCCCATACGTCCGTCGCGCTGGTGCCATACACCGCTTGCAGATCGGACGCCGTGAAGCCCGTGGGGGCGCCGCCCGACCAAGCACCCCCGTCGTAGTGCATGATGGTCCCCATGTCACCGACGGCCCAGTAGTCATCTGCCGCGCTGCCCCACACCGCTCGCAGCGTGTTGCCATGTGGTAGCGGGCTGTACCAGCACCAGTTGTCCTTGCTGCAGACGCGGCCCGCGAAGCCCACTTTGACCGTGCCGGGCGTCGTAAACATGAAGCTGCACGAGCCGGCTCCCTTGCAGGGGCCTTCGAACGAGACGCCGTACACTTTGGCATCGACTTTGGAGTTCAAGGTGATCGAAGTACCGACGGGAAAGTCGCCGGAACAGGTCACCGCTTTGCCGACCGTGCTGCTGCAGTCGATGCCAGCCGGAGTCGATGTGACCTTGCCGTTGCCGTGCAGTTCCACCTTCAGCGCACACTGCTTGGTGGACCCGACGGCCGATGTCGAGATCGGTACCGAAAGTCGCACAAACGTCGGCGGTGCCGGGCGGATTTCGACTTCGGCTTGGCCCTTGGCGACGACGCAGCTATCCGCTGAGTGGCCGACCAGCGTGACGTTCAATAGACCGCTGGTGTTGCGGGGCAGATAGATTGCGAATTTGTCCAGGCGCTGCGTCAGCTCTGGAATAGAATTTTGCGACGGGGCTCCGTTTAGAGTCGTCGTAACCGACAAGGACGAAACGGCGCCGGTTAGCCCTTCAACGGTTACCAGGACCGTGATGTCTTCAGATCCCGAATCATATGGTCCACAGCCCGTTCTGGTGCTGACAAAAAATAGGGAAATAATCGATAACAGAAGCGCGGATAAGATGGATCTAGTGCGCCGCATCTGGGTACTCCTATAAGCAGGAAAAGATTAAAACATAGGACGAACGCCCATGATGTCCGGGTCCAGCATTGGATCCGGTGCGGGCTTCGTCGCGAAATAGATGCCTGTGGCAACACCGGCACCGACGACAACCACGCCGGTTACCACCACAGCCCAGAACCAGCCTTTTTTGTACACTGGCTTGGTCTCGACCGGGGGCTGCTGCTGGTTCAGCGGCTGCGGGGCTGGCTCGCTGGTGGGCTCCACCTTGGGGGGCTCGTTCTTGGGCGGCTCCGGTGGGGCTTCGCGGATTAATGCTTTCGTCTCTGCGATATAAACCGCCAGTTTTTCTTGCAAGTCGGTATCTGTTTTTGCTGACTCTTGGCAGCGCTGATAATAATCAAGAGCTTCCTTAGGGCGGCCCAATTTCTGCAAAGTGCGGCCAATGTTAATTAGCAAAATTGGAGTCTGTCGTCGCTCATATGCGCCCATAAACATCTTGAGCGCATTACTGTAATCTTGATCTTTATAAAGGTTTTTGCCTTTAACAAACAGATTGCGGCAGACCTCGTCCTGATTGCAGCCTTCATCGGATGGGGCGGCCTGTGCCATTCCCGGCAAAGCCAGCATCCACAGGGCTAGGCAGAGGATCCACCACACGGCGCCCGCACGGTTAGTCCAAAACGGTGAGGTTGCCCTTTTCATAGCCCTTTTTCCGCCCCTTATCGCGTCCCTTCGCCTTGCGTAGCTCGACGCGTTGTTCGAAGTCTTTGCTCTGGTCCGGCTCGACCGTCTCTTCGGCGTATCCCTGCAGCACGATGCGCAGAGGCTCTGTGCCATCGGTCGCTGGGTTGTTCAAAGTAAGCGGAGTGACGCCCAGGATTTGGCCGTCGCGCTGGCGAATGACCATGGCTCCGGCGGGCTGGCTGTTCACCAGCCAACGCACGCTCTTTTTGGCCGGCGGCGGGGTCACGGCCTGCTCTAGCTTGGGCTGTGGGGGTGGTGGCAGCGGCGGTGGTGGGGTCGGCGGCGGCTTGCTCAGCGTGACCACCAACACCACGCCCACCACGACGGCACCCAGGACGCTGCCAATCGCTACGGCAATCGGCCAGCGCTGTCGCGGTGGGGCCTGTCCAGTCGCAAGTCCCAGCGTTGACGGCGCAGCCGTTGGGGGCTGCCCAGACAGCGACGGTGCAGAGTGCGTCCCCGGCATCGAAGCCAGCGCCATCGCGACCTGACCGGGCTGGCTGGGGTTACTGCCCATCGCAAGGCTTGGCTGGCTGGGCATGCCGGTGGTTCCCGGCAAGGAACCGTTCCCGGGAATCGAGCCGGGCCCACCGGTGACCGGCCCCATGCTCGAGCCGGATATGCCAGCCGGCAGAGGCACGGTGCCAAAGACTCCGCTCATGTAACCGCCCATGCGATCGAGCTCACCAACGACTTGGCGCATGGTGGGGCGGGCGTCTTTTTCTTTCAGCAGCATGCGCATGATCAGCTGCACCAGGGCAGCTGGCGTGGCCGCATCGACTCGATCCTGCAGCGGCGGTGGTGGCTGCATCATGTGCTGCACGATCAGCTCGCCATGTGCTCCGCCAGCAAACGGTGGAGCGCCCGCCAACAGCTCATAGAAGATCACGCCCAGCGAGTACACATCGGACTTGGAATCGGTGTGCCCGCCGCCCCGGCACTGCTCGGGCGACATGTAGCGCGGCGTGCCAAGCAGCGCGTCGGCCCGCGTATGGGCCTCGCTGTCACCGCCTTGCGCTTCGGCCACCTTCGCGATGCCGAAGTCCAAGACCTTGCTCAGTTCCCCTCCAGGCACGTCGGAGTTGGGAACGATCATGATGTTGTCGGGCTTCAGATCGCGGTGGACGATGTCCTTGTCGTGCGCTGCAGCCAGCGCCGATGCCACCTGTCGGCCCAGACGAATCACATCCCCGGCCTGCAGTCGCCCGCCGATGCGCTTGATGCGCTGGCCCAGCGTCTCGCCCTTGAGATACTCCATGACGATGTACGCCATGCCGTCGGGCAGCTGACCGTAGTCCGAGATCTGAACCAAGCCGGGATGTTCAATGCGATTTACGGCGCGCGCTTCGTTGAAGAAGCGCGTGGCGATGTCCTGTCGTCGCGCTAGCTCGGCATGCAGGACCTTGATGGCGACGCGGCGTTCAATCGCTTCGTGAACGCCTTCGTACACCGCGCCCATTCCGCCCTTACCGAGCAGACGGACGATGCGATATGGCCCTATGCGCTCTAGCGTCATGATGACAGTCTGAGGGGACTTCACCACATCGTACTTGATTCTCTCGGTGGCGGGCAAGTGTCTCGGGCCCTGGATCGGGTCCGCAAGTGTGGGCGGTTGGCCCCCTTGCCGCGACGTTGGCTGCCTGGGGCACGACAGCTGAAGCCCGTCGCATCCGCTACGCCAGGATGGCCGCGCGAGCTACGGGCAGGCGCCGACCTTGGTCACTGCTTGCGCTCGCACCTCGATCGGTTCCAGCTTGCCGTCGACTTTTACCAGCGCTGGTCCCGGCCGCATCCACATGGTGACTTCATCACAAGCGGCGGCCTTCTTGCCCGCGGCTTTGCTTGGGCTGCGCACGATGACTTGCCCAAGACGGCTCGACAGCCGCTTGGCTCCCTCTTGTGCGCCGCTTTGCAGATCGGCTTTGCCGCGCGGAACCGGCGCTGCGTGCACGACTTTTTGATACTCGGCCATGGCTTCCGGCAGCGCCTTTTGCTGCTCGTAGACCTGACCCAAGCGATAGGACGTCTCGAAGGTCAGCGTGGTGCACTCGGCGGCGTGCTTGCGGTCGCGGCTGCAAAGAGCGTTGGCTTTTTCCAGCAGTCGCTGCGCTTTCTTCAGGTCGTGCGCAGAAAACGCCTCCAAGCCAGCGCGAGCAAATGGCTCAGCAGACAGTGGCTTGGGTCGCACCGTGGCTTTGGCATCGCCAGGATCTGCAGGCTGCGGGCCGTCAGGATGCAAGGTTCCCGCAACGCCGCCACCATCGTTGTTTGGGCCTGCGGATCCGCCATCGGGGGCAGAAGGTTGCGGGACTTGTCCGGTCTTGTCGTTCGCTTCGTCTGGCCGCGACTTGGTCGCGGGGACCTCTTGCAGAAGCTCGGCGATGGCGGCCTGCCTCTCGGGCGAGCTGCTCTGCTGCAGGAGCCTACCCAGCAGCGACTCGGCGCGCGAACGAACGACGGGATCGACATCGGTTACCAAGACTCGCAACACCGGCACGCCCGGCGTCGATGTGTGACTTGGGGCCGGTCCGCCGGCGCTGTCTTCTTGTCCCAGGTCGGCCGCAACTTCGGCCACCAAGCGACGCACCAAGGGCTCTGGATCGCGGGCCGCGCGCAGCAACAGCGGCACGGCTTGTCCGTGGGGCAGGCGCGCCATGGCTTCGATGGCGGCCATCCGTTCGCTGGTCGACGCGCTCAAGATCTGCAGGTCAGCGGGAGCCGTCGCAGACTTGTCACCCAAACGAGCCAGCAGCGCGAACGCGGCAACGGCCTCTACACCGCCCGCGCGCACTGCTTCCTGCAGGACCGGCAGCGCTTCCTTCTGGACGGCGTCGCCATGGCGTTCGGCCAAGCGTTCGACGGCGGCCAAGCGCACCGACAGGACGGGATCTTTTAGCCCGGCCAAGAGCTCGTCTTTTTCCGTCGCAACGCGAGCAAAGTACAGCCGACGCATGCCGGCATCTTCCGCCGTGCGCCAGGCATGAACCTTGTCCGCAGTCGCCTTGTCCGAAAGCCGCAACAACACGCCCGCGGCAGCCACTTGTTCGGCAGCGCTGCCCTGGTCAAACAGGGGCTTTACCATCGAGATCACATTGCTGCTGGAAACGGCGCCCACCTGCCCGCGCTTCGCCAAGGCCACCGTGCCGATCCAGCGCTCGGTGGCGCGCAGCGCCTCTCTTCGCACTTCGACGTCGGCATCGCTGTACGCACCGCGCAAGGTCTGCCAGGCCTCGGGTTCGCTGCGGCGGCCCAAGGCACGGGCGGCTGACTGGCGCACCTTGGCATCGCCATCGCGCAGCAGCGCGGACAGCAGCCTCAGTGCATCGGCTTCCTTCACGTCTGCCAGTACGGCTGCTGCGGCTTCGCGTGCTGCCCAGCTGCGATCGACAAAGGCACTGCGCGCCCAGTCCAAGCTGTTGCGCGAAAGCAGCGCTGGCTCGCGCGCGACGATCTGCACGATCGCACCGGCCAGGCCCTGCCGCTGCAGATCCAAGCTGGCATCGTCCGTTGCGGTCGAGCGCAGTGATTCCAGCGCTTGTCCAAGTGATCTTGCATCGACGGGCTGTCCGATGGCGGCCAGTCCAGCAACCGCCAGCTGACGCGCCGCAGGGGCCGCGTTTGAATCGGCCAGCACGTCGCGAAACAGCGTCAGCCCATCGTCTTGTTCTTGCTGGGCTAGCTCATGCGCGGCCAGCAGCTGGCTGGCATTCCGTCGGGAAGCCAGCGTTCGCAGCTGAGCCAGCGCTTGCGCGTCGCCCAAGCGAGCCAGCGGAGCCAATGCCGCGATCTGTTCTTCTTTGGCCGGCCCGGCTGCAGGCGGACCGTCGATGCCAGCCTGTGTCCGCAGCTGAGCCTTGGCGCTTTGATCCGACAGACGACCCAGGCAGGCCAGCACATCCCAGCGCAGCGCCATCGGTAGCTGCGGCAGAGTCAGGGCTTTTTGCAAGACCTCGCGCAGCGGATCGGATCCGGGTGAACACAGCAGAAGGGCGGCGCGCAGGCCGGCGGTCGGATCGGCGCCGCGCAGCGCTTCGTTCAGCAGCGCATCACCGCGCGAATCACCCAGCTGACGCAGAGCCGCCGCCATGCTGACGCGCAAGTTGGCCTTTTCTGGGCTGTTCACCACCGTCGCTGCGTCGCCCAGACCGTCGATCGCTTTGTGCAGCGTCGGCAGGGCCGAACGATCGCCCAAGTGTCCAAGCGCTTCTGCTGCGGCTCCACGCCGCGCGAGATCGGACTCTGCGTTCGACAGCACGGCTTCCAGCGGGCCGCGCTGCTGCGGATCGCGGCTGTGGCCAAGCGCCGTCAGTGCACCCGCGACAACTGCGCTGTCAGTGGAGCGCTGCACTTGCTGCGTCAGCACGGCCAGCGCGGCCTTGCGAAGTGCGACCAGCTCGCCGGGCTTCAAGACCACGGCAGATTGATCGATCCCATGCGGCCCGCGGTTTTGGCGCAGACCCCAGTACGCCCCCGCGGTGGCCACGCCGATCAGCGACAGTCCGATCAGCGCGATTAATAAGGGCTGTCGCCAAAAAGGCGGCGGCTCGGCGGGCGGCTGCGAAATCGACGGCAGGGACGGGGGCGGCTGGCTGATGCTCTGCACCAGCTCGGCTGGCACCACGGTGCGCTCGCCGCGCTGCAGCTGCATCAGCTCGATCTCGCGCTCCAGCGCCTGCGCCAGCTCGGTCATCGAAGCGAAGCGCTCGCTGGGATCTTTGCTCAACAAACGACAGACCAGCTGATCGAGCGAATCGGCAATGGCACTGCCGCCCGGCACATCGACCAGGCGTTCACGCAGCGGCGTGACCGGATCCGATGCGTGCATCAGCATCAAGGTCATGGGACCGCTGGCCAAGAACACCTGCTGTCCCGACAGCATTTCGTACAGCAGACAGCCCAAAGCGTACTGATCGACGCGTGCATCCTGCGCAAGACCTTGAATCTGCTCAGGCGCCATATAGCCAGGCGTTCCCATCACGGTGCCGGCCAGCGTGATGTTCTGCGGTGCTGCACCGCTTGCGCGTGGGCTCTGTTCCAGCTCGGCTAACGCTTCTTTGCTTAGCGGCTTGACCTGCTGCGAATCTCCGACGGAAATTCCGCGCTCGGCCGCCTTGGCGATGCCGAAGTCGACGATCTTCACGAAGTCTTGCTTGCCGTCTTGTTCCAGCAAGAACACGTTGTCCGGCTTCAAATCTCGGTGGACGATGCCCTTGTCGTGGACGGCTTGCAGGCCGCGCGCGATCTGTACCGCGATGCGACAGGCGCGCAGCGGATCGAGCTTGGGCCCCTGCTGCAGCAGCACGCTGCCCAGCGTCTTGCCCGACAGGTATTCCATGACCAGATAGGTCCGCCCGTCGGGAAGAACGCCAAAGTCCGAGATATAGACCGTGTTGGGGTGGTTGATCTTGGATGCCAGGCGCGCTTCGCGCAGGAAGCGCTGCTGGTCGCTGTCTTCGCCGCGCAGCAGGACCTTCAGCGCCACCACGCTGTCCAGGAGCATGTGCCGCGCTTGGTACACGACACCCATGCCGCCTTGCGTCAGGCGGGACATGACCTCATAGCGCTCGCTGATGACCGTACCGGTCAGATCGTCGTCGCTGCCGGCCACAAAGGCCGATGGGTTTATGCGCACGACGGCGGCTTCCCCGCTGCGGGCTGACAGCGGAGCGGCCAAACCAGGCACCGGCGCCACAGGCTGCGACCGCGTGGCCGCCATCGCTGTCAACGAAACCGCTTCGGTGGGCGCCATCGCCGCTGCGCAGACGTGCGGCACGCCCGGCGTGATCGGCTGGCCACAGCGCGGGCAGTCCGTCGATGCGGGATCTGCACCACGCGGGGCGGGACGACCCGACGCAGCCGCTGCGTCGGCCTTGGAGTCTGCG
>JAYRFD010000027.1:0-2889 GCA_041908565.1 Polyangia bacterium
AGCCTGGACGACAACGCCCTGTACCGGCACAAGGATACCGCCGAGTTGCGCGATCCCTCTCAGGAGGATGAGCGCGAACACATCGCTCACGAAATCGGCCTCAATTATGTGGCGCTGGATGGCAAGATCGGCTGCATGGTCAACGGCGCCGGCCTGGCCATGGCGACCATGGACATCATCCAGCACTACGGCGGCATGCCCGCCAACTTCCTGGATGTCGGCGGTGGCGCGACGCAGGAAAAGGTGACCGCGGCCTTCAAGATCATCACCGCGGATCCCGCTGTGCGCGGCATCTTCGTCAACATCTTCGGCGGCATCATGAAGTGCGACACCATCGCGCGCGGCATCATCGGCGCGGTGCAGGAAGTCGGCTTGCAAGTTCCGTTGGTCGTGCGCTTGGAAGGCACCAACGTCGAGCTTGGAAAGAAGCTGCTGTCGGAATCGGGTCTGAATGTGGTCGCAGCGGCCGACATGGCCGATGGTGCGCAGAAGATCATTGCTCTAGCTAAGTCTTCGTCCGCGAAGGCGGCGCACTGACGGTCAAGGAGGCAACGCCATGTCCATTCTGGTCAACAAGAACACGCGCCTGATCGTCCAGGGCATCACTGGCAAGACCGGTGCCTTCCACACCGAAAAGGCCATCGAGTACGGAACCAACGTCGTGGCCGGCGTCACGCCGGGCAAGGGCGGACAGCACGCCAAGATCCCCGGCGCGCAGGGATCCGGTGTGCCGGTATTCGACACCGTCGCCGAAGCCGTCAAGCAGACCGGCGCCAACGCCACCGTGATCTATGTCCCGCCGCCGGTGGCCGCCGACAGCATCTTGGAAGCGATCGCCGCCGGGCTTGAGCTGGTGGTCGCCATCACCGAAGGCATCCCCGTCCTGGATATGGTGCGCGTCCGCCGCGTGCTGGATGCCCAGCCCCAAGGTGGCAAGCGCACGCGCTTGGTCGGTCCCAACTGCCCCGGCGTCATCACTCCCGGCGAGTGCAAGATCGGCATCATGCCCGGCTACATCCACAAGGCGGGCGACATCGGTGTCGTGTCGCGATCGGGCACGCTGACCTATGAAGCGGTGCATCAGCTGACCGGGCTTGGCATCGGTCAGTCGACCTGCGTCGGCATCGGCGGCGATCCGGTCAAAGGCATGGACTTCATCGACGTGCTTGAGATGTTCGAAGCCGACCCCGGCACGCGCGCCGTCCTGATGATCGGCGAGATCGGCGGGTCTTCCGAAGAGTCCGCCGCTGCCTACGTCAAGGCCAAGATGAAAAAGCCTGTCGCCGCGTTCATCGCGGGTCAGACCGCCCCGCCCGGCCGTCGCATGGGCCACGCCGGCGCCATCATCGCCGGTGGCAAAGGCACGGCCAAGGACAAGATCGCGGCCCTGCACGACGCCGGCATCGCCGTCTCTGCGACGCCGAACGAGCTGGGCAATACCCTCAAGTCCGTCCTGCGCTAAGTCGTCCCCTCCCCCGCTTCCCGAATCTGCCCCTTCCGAATTCCCTGTGCTGTGTGGTCCCGCCTTGGGTGGGCGCCGCATCGCCGTTCTTTTTCGCAGGCTGCCCCAACCAAAACAGCCGTCGCCAAACTGCCGTCGAGGTTGATATAATTGCCGCGATGCGCTCTTGGCTTTTGTTGCCTTCGATGTCCCAGGTCTGCGCCCCGTCCCCTCGGTCGCGGAGGCCCGCATGAGCCGCTTTCTGGTCTATCGCGGCAACGAACCCGAGCGGCTGCGACTGGCCGTGCACAGCCTGCGGGGCACGCTGTTTCCCGACGTGCCTGATGGAGAGCTGCTGTCGGATGGCTCGCCCGAGCAGCCGCTTTCCGGATCGAAGACGCGCTGGGGCCTGGGCTATTACGTCGGTGGCGAAGCGCACGTGCAGCGCTTTTTTGCCGCGCCGGCCCAGGGCTTCTTTGCCCTGCGCGCGCTGCGCTGCGACGTGGTGCTGGGGCAAGGGGGCGACGTGGCCGCCGACGCCAACCCGCAGCAGGTGTCGCCGCATCGCTACGGTCGCCTGCTTCTGAGCTTGCAAGGCCAGCCGGGAACCGGGTCGACCATGATGGCCCTGCCCGCCGGCAGTGTGGCCACCGACCTGCCACTTGTCAGCGAGGCCGCGGCCGAGATTCCTGAGTATCTGCAGCGCAACCTTCGCAACGGCGGACCCGGCGAGATCCTGCTGCATCGCTTTTGCGCTCGACTGGACGAGGCCGATCCCGATTACCTGTCGATGCCGCAGCTACCCAGCGAAGTGGCGCTGGCCGTGCTGGCGGCGGTGGTTCCGGCTTCGCGGGGCGGGGCCAGCCAGCAGGTCGCGCTGACCAATGGCGATTGGCTGATTGTCGCTCGACGGGGACCGACGCCGATCTGGTATCGATCGCTGCAAGGCGTCAGCGAAGGCGAGACGCGTCACGACAGCTTCCGCGGCTTCGTTGCGACGTCGCAGCCGCGGCTGTCCGACGACGCGGCGCGGGCGGCGGGCCTGACCGAGCTAGCGAACGATCAGGCGCTGGTGGTGTCGTCCGATCTGTCGGTGCGCACGCTGCCGTTTTAGACGGACGAGCCCGGCTGCGGCGGGCCTGCACCTTTGCCATCGACGACAGGCGGCACGCGCGCATCCAGGTACAGCGCCACCTTCAGCCCTCCGCTGTGCAGCGGGATGGCGATGGCATGACGCAGCGCCAAGTGCGCAAGCTGCGGCGACGCGGTCAAAAGCGCCATGCGCCAGCCTGGTGCGCTGCGCACAAGACGCGCCAGCTTGCGATACAGCCCGCCCAAGTTGGCATCGCCGATGCGGCGACCATACGGCGGATTGCAGATCACAAGCCCCGGCGGCAAGCCTGGCGACGATCCTTGGGCGGCAAAGGGCGACACCGAAGGCAGGCGCA
>JAYRFD010000028.1:0-1939 GCA_041908565.1 Polyangia bacterium
GGCGGGCTTGATGTCGCGGTGAATGATGCCCAGTTCGTGGGCGGCGTGCAGGGCTTCGGCGGCTTCTTTGATGACGCGCGCTTTGTCCTGCAGGCTCAGCGTTCCGATGGCTGCGTGCAGGGGCTGCCCGTCGATGTACTGCATCGCGATGTAGACCTTGCCGTCCACCTCGCCGACTTCGTACACCTTGCAGATGCTGTCGTGATCGATGCGGGACTGGGCGCGGGCTTCTTGCATGAAGCGGCGCACCATTCGGTCATCGGAGACGTGCAAGAACTTGAGCGCGACGATGCGGCCCAGGCGACGATCGCGGGCCTTGTACACGGCGCCCATGCCGCCGCGCCCCAACAGCTTGATGAACTCGTAGCGTTCCCAGCTGTGCACGGGAAACAGGTAGGGGTTCGATCCCGAGGCCGAAACAGCCGGGGCCGGCGTCGAAGCAGCGCCCAGATCGCTGGTCGCTTGGCTGATGCTGTCGGCCAGCCAGGGGCTGCTTGCCTCCTCGATCGCGGCGGGTGGCTCTGCAGCGGGCGTTGGCGCGATGGCGGGATCGGGCCCCGCCGACGCGACGACATACACCGGGGTCGGTAGCGGGCCTTCTGTCGGAACGGCATCGGGAGCAGAGGGAGGCGCCGTCTGATCCTGCGCCGCGCGCTGCACCGTCTGGGCCAAAGCCACAGCGGTCGCGCGCTGCAGGTGACCTTGCGCGATCAGCCGATCGATGCGCGGCCCCAGCGCCGCCGCTGCCGGCACAGGTGCGTCCTCGCGAGCGCCAGAGGAACGGGCGGACAGACACTCCGCTCGCAAGTGGCCCTGAGCCACGGCCAGACGGAGGACCTCTGCTTCTTCCGCTGGAGAGAGCATCGTTCCATGATAGCGAGCTTGCCGGGTGCGGTGCGACGCTGTTTGGACCTTCGCACGCAGGGACGATCGGCGGCTTGTGGGCAGCGCTGCGATCCGCAAGTCCCCCGACCCGTTCCAGCGCCAGCGCTGAGCCGGCGACAAAGCCTGGCAACGAAGCCTGGCGACAGGATGCAACCGTCGGTGATACAATCACATTCGGCTCTTTGTCGGCCCGTGGTTGCAGGCGCGCCCTACGCGGGCAAGCCTGCGGCAGCGATGCCCCAACCGAAGCGGTTGCGCCACGGCAGAGGCCCCCAGAGGAAGCGCATGACGTCCTTCATTCGTCGCAGAGACTGCAAGACATCGCATCGACTGCTGCTGCTGTCGCTGACCGTGTGGGCCTGCACAGCCGACAAGGCCAGCGACGATTCCGTCATGCCGCGCCGACAGGGAGTCGATGCTCCCGATGGCGACCTGACGGTGTCCGGGACCGTACAACCCAATCGCTATGCGCGTCTGACTGCGGACGCCACAGCCGGTGCGACACAGCTTCGGGTCGACAGCGGCGCGCTTTCGGCCATGGGCTTGAAAAAAGGCGACCTGCTGCTGGTCATGCAGATGCAAGGCGCGCAGATCAACACCAGCGCCCTGGGTCTTTTGGGCGAAGCGCACGGAACGGTGACTCAGCTGGCGGGAGCCGGTCGCTACGAGCTGATCTCCGTCGAGGGAAGCAATGCAGCGGCCGGCCAGGTGTTTGTCAGCGCGCAGTGCGGCGGCCTGCGCAACGGCTACAGCGCGACAGGAAACAGCCAGATCGTCCGCGTCCCCCAGTATGGCGAGCTGATCATCCCGTCTGGCGCCACGCTGAACGCGCAGCCCTGGAACGGCAGCACCGGCGGCATCATCGCGGTCCGCGCGCGTCACCTGCGCGTCGACAGCGGCGGCATCCTGCATGCCGATGGCGCCGGCTTCCGCGGGGGCCAAGCCGGGCGTCCGTCGGGCAACAAGAGCGCAGGCCTGGATGTCGCAAGCTTCGCCAGCGTCAGCATCGATGAAGGTGCAGAAAAAGGCGAAGGCATCGCGGGCGCCCTGGTCA
>JAYRFD010000029.1:0-3630 GCA_041908565.1 Polyangia bacterium
CGCGACCTGGCCAAAAAGCGCGGACGCGAACAGCTGATTGCGGCGCAGGAATTAGCACTGCTCGACGAAGCCGATGGCATTGATCTGTTTCGTCAGATGATTGGGAATCGAGATGCCCAAGCGCTGACGCGGCAGCTTGCCGCGCGTGGCCTGGCTGCGATTGGCGAAGCCGGCGATGCGCGCCTGCTTGGCCTGTTACTGGACGAAAACGCCGACCGCGCACTGACGCAGGCCGCCGCTGCTGCCATCGTGCAGATTGCCAGCCGCGATCCCGGGCTGCTGTCGCTGCAGAGCCTGGTCTGGGCCAAGGCCTCGCTGAGCGACGCGGACAGCCAGGTTCGGCAGTCGGCCGCCGAGATCCTGGGCAACACCCTGGGCAGTGGGGCGGTGTCTCTTTTGTCGACGATGCTAAAGGACGGCGATGTGCATGTTCGTCGCAGCGTCGTCATGGCATTGGGCAAGCAACAGGATCCAAGCGCCAGTCTTCTTTTGCGTGACGCTCTGCGCGATGGCGATCGAACGGTACGCAGCGAAGCCTTAAAGGCTTTGCAGCGCATGGCCGACCGGGCCAACAAGCCGGGGGCTGCGCCGTCGGTGGATCAGCTGCTGACCCAGCTGCGCGAGTCGCTGCTTGGGCTGGGCGAACGCGGCAACCCACAAGAAAAAGTCCAGGTTGCCGGACTGCTTTTGCGCTTGGGCGACGAAACGCAGCGCCAGCGGCTGCGCGACTGGCTGCGCAGCGACGATGTCGATCAGCGCCGCTGGGCAATCGAGCTGGTGCCGCCGAGTGCGCTGTCAAAGGACGATCTGGCTCCGCTTCTGCGCGACACGTCGCCGGATGTCCGCTCGCTGGCGGCTCGCCGCTTGGGCGCTTTGGGTGATGCGCGGGCGGTTCCCATTCTGCGCGAGCTAGCGGCGGCCGGCGGCCCAGACAGCGTCGCTGCGGCGGCACTTTTGCGGCGCTTGTCGCCTGATCCTGCGGGCAGCGAGAGCCCCACAGAACCCAGCAGCGATCCAGGACGCGTGCTGGCGAAGCTGCTGCAGGATCCCGACGCTGCCAAGCGCTTGGATGCCGTGGCCTTGCTGGGCAGCTTGCCAACCAGCAGCGCGAAGCCACTTCTGCTGCAAGCCGTGCGAGATCGCGATCCCTTGGTCCGACGCATGGTCGTGGCCTCGATCAGCGACCTGGCCGACGCCGATCCGGCAAGCATTGCCGCGCTGCTGCCGGTGCTGAAGCGCCTGACGACGGATTCCGACGCTGGTGTCTATTCCCGTGCCGCTGCGCTGTATGCGCGCCTGGCTGCGCAAGCGGCCAAAGCGGGCCCGCCCGCGATCGCGACCAGCCCCCGCACCGACGCTGCTGATCCAGGGACTGCAAGTGGATCGGAAAAGCCCCCCGGCACCGATCCAGAACACACGGGCCCCGATTCCCCGCCGCCCGCCGCTGGCAGCGGACAAGTCGTGGTCGAAGGGCCGGCCGGCGTGCAGTTTTCCATCGACAAGCGTCCGTGGCAGGCGGTTTCAGATCGCCCGATTTCCATCGAGGCCGGACCGCATACGCTGAACTTCCTGAACGGCGAAAAGCCGATCGTCGTCGTGGCGGGCCAGACCTTGCGCGTCAAAATTCCCATCTCGCAGGTTGAACAGCTTGCGCGGGCCGGGCTGGAATCGTACGCGCGATCCGACTTCAAGAAAGCGCAGCGACAGCTGGAAAAAGCGATCAGCTTGTGCAGCCGCGACCGCCTTCGCGCCGCGGCCTGCGCGTCGCTGACCTTCGAGCTGTACTTCCGCCTGGGGCAGATCCACGAACAGCAGAAAGAGTGGCCCGAAGCGATGACGGAATTTCAGCGTGTGCTGGCTCTTTCGTCGCAGGTTCGCGGGCGCGGCGACATCAAGGCCGGCACGCAAGAGGCCGTGGCGCGCCTGTCTCCACGGCTGGGCCAAGTGGTCGTCCCCAAGCGCAGCAAGCGTTCGTGCAGCGAAGACACGATCTGGATGCGACCGGGCACGCACAGCATCAAGATCGACAGCAAGTTCGAACAGATCGAAGTCAAAGCGCGCGAGGTCGTGCGCGTCGGTAAGTGCCAATAACTGGCCATATTAAATCCATTGATTTCAAATCAATGGATTTCTTAACAGGATAGGGCAGGGCAGGGGGCCTTCCCTTCTTTGATTCGCGGATATCGGGGGTGGACTGACTGGGCTACGGCGTTGGCTGCGGCGGCGGGCGCAGTGGGTCGATCGCTGTTGGCGAGCTGGCCTGAGCCCCCGCCTGGCTGGGCAGTGTGACCCCTGGCGGGCCGGCATACGTGCGCGGTGGGGGCGGAAACTTGCGCGCCAGCGGCGGAGCCACCAGCAGCACGCCGGGGACACCATCGGGCCCGGCATCAAAGATCTGGCCTTGCTCCAGATAAATCGTCCGGAACATATCGTCATAGCTGTCTAAACGCCCAACGTAGTTATAAATGCGTCCGGGCTTCAGACTGCGACGAAGGCTGGGGTCGATACGCGGGACTCTCACCAGAACGTCATAAGAGCTTGTCGCGGCAAGCTGACGAAACAGCATCGCCGCGTTGCTGACTTTGACCAGCTGGCCGGTCCAGTGGACCCAGCGGTTTTTATAGAAGTGGGACCAGACGGCGCTGCGTTCCATGGCCGTCAGGCCGTACTGCAGAAAGGTCTGATGCAGGGTGGCGAAGCCGGCATCGATAAATACTGGCTTCAATAACTCAGCGTCTGCGGACCGAGGCGGCCCGTCGCTGCGCAGGGCTTGGCCGGGGCTGCCGGTGTCCGGGGCCGATGCAGAACTCGACGGCACGGGCGTGGGCGATGCCGGGCTGCTGACGGAGCCACCTGAAGCGCTGGACGTCGACGTGGACGCAGAATTACGGGCGGCCGGACATGCGATGGCGCATGGCACAAGCCAGGCCAGGAAAAGCAGGCGCCGCGCACGCATGCGTCCAGTATGGGCGAGATGCTTGAGCCACGGAAGCCACAAGACAAGCCTCAGGCACACGCTGGGATGTGTTTAGTTGACATAATATACATTATCGGCGATTTCTGATCGGTGAGCTCGACGGAGAACACCACGCCAAGCGCCAGATTGGACCGTTGCCGCAGGTTCAGGACAGCAGCCGGACGGGTTTGAAAATGCAGGCTGGTTGCGTTTAGAAATGCAGGCCGGTTGCGTTTAGAAATGCAGGCCGGATGCAGTCAGAGATGCAAGCCGGATGAGCCTAGAAATGCAGACCGGATGCACTGAGGGCGAGTCGAGGCCGCGCCAACTTGTCTTTGCCAAGCGCTAAGGTGTAGCCGTCGCTGGTGGTCACGTGGGTGCGGCTGGCGACAATCATCGCGATGCCGCCGGCCATCAGCGAGCTGCCGACCACCAGGTTCGTGATGCCGGTGATCAGGAATGCGGATGACGTGCCCGTCTTGCCTGGGTCCGTCGATAAGCCGGCCCCAAGAGCCGTAAACACGATGCCAACCACCGTATGGATGGTGCCGAACGTCGTCATGATGACGCCGCCCGAGCGCACTCCCGAGTGACCAGCCCGTACAGACAGCGCGACCACGCCGGTCTGCGGCAGCGAAAAATTTCGCTGAAACCGTGTGATCGCGGTAATCGTC
>JAYRFD010000030.1:0-5880 GCA_041908565.1 Polyangia bacterium
AGCGCGGAAGCGCAAGCGACGAGCCAGCGGCTGCAAGCGCGGCACGATGAAGTTCAGCGCGCCCATGTTGGCTGGCTCTTCCTGTACCCAGATGATCTCGCCCAGGTTGGGATAGCGATCGAGCGCGGCCTTCAGTTCGTTGACGCGCAGCGGGTATAGCTGTTCGATGCGCAACAGCGCCGTCGCCTTGTCGCCCCGCTTGGTGCGCGCATCCAGCAAGTCGTAATAGACCTTGCCGGTGCACAGCACGGCGCGCTTGACGTCTGCAAGCGGCAGGCTTTCATCGCCCAGGATGGTGTGGAAGCGGCCGCCCGATAGCTCGGCCAGCGTCGACGTCGCGGCTGGGTGACGCAGCAGGCTCTTGGGCGACATGATCACCAGCGGCTTGCGCCACGGACGCAGGACTTGACGACGCAGCAGATGGAAGTACTGGGCGGGCGTCGTCGGATACACCACCTGCATATTGTCTTCCGCGCATAGCTGCAGGAAGCGTTCAAAGCGCGCGCTGGAGTGTTCAGGCCCCTGCCCTTCGTAGCCGTGCGGCAGCAGCATGACCAGGCCCGATAGTCGGCGCCACTTGTCTTCGGCGCTGCTGACGAACTGATCCAAGATGACCTGCGCGCCGTTGACGAAGTCGCCGAACTGCGCTTCCCAGATCACCAAGCCATCGGGATAGTCCAGGCTGTAGCCGTATTCGAAGCCCAGCACACCGGCTTCGCTGAGCGCGCTGTCGACGACGTGAAAAACGCCCTGCTGCGCCGGGTCATCGCGCAGATGGGAAAGCGGTACATAGCGCGCGCCGGTCTGGCGGTCGTAGACGGCGGCATGACGCTGACTGAACGTACCGCGTCGCGAGTCCTGTCCCGACACGCGCACCAACACCTTGTCGGCCAGCAGCGAACCAAAGGCCAGGTGCTCGCCCATGCCCCAGTCCATCGGCATGTCGCCACGGCCCATGGCGGCTCGCTGCTGAAGCAAGCGTTCGATCTTGGGATGCGGCGTAAAGTGCGGCGGCAGCGTGGTGATGCTGCGTGCGATCTCGTGCAGGCGGTCGATGGGCACCGCTGTGTCGACGTCGGGCACGCTGGCTTCGGGACCGCCGTGATAGCCGGCCCACACGCCGGTCATCCATTCGACGCGCGGACGCTCGCCTTTGTTGCGCGCCAAGCGCAGCTCTTCTTCCAGCGCGGCGTTCTTGCGCGCGATCAGCTCGCGCACTTCCGGTTCGGCGATGACGCTGCGCGTCACCAAGCTGCTGGAATACAGCTGCCGTTCGGACGGCTGCCGTTCGATGTTCTGATACATCAGCGGCTGCGTGAAGCCTGGCTCGTCCGATTCGTTGTGGCCGTAGCGACGGAAACAGACCATGTCGATGATGACATCGGTCTGAAACGCCTGGCGGTACGCCATGGCCAGCTGGGCGGCGTAGACCACCTGTTCGGGGTACGCGCCGTTGACGTGGAAGATGGGGACTTCCAGCATCTTGGCGATGTCCGTGCAGTAGTGGGTCGATCGCGAGTCCGTCGGGTTGGTCGTAAAGCCGATCTGGTTGTTGATGATGACGTGGATGGTGCCGCCGGTGCGGTAGCCTTCCAGGCCCGACAGATTCAGCGTCTCGGCAACCAGACCCTGGCCGGCGAACGCGGCGTCGCCGTGGATCAGGATGCCAATCACGCGCTGACGACCAACATCGCCGTGCCGTCGCTGCTTGGCACGCACGCGACCGATGACGACCGGATCAACCGCTTCCAAGTGGCTGGGGTTGAAGGCCAGCGACAGGTGCAGCTTGTGCCCACTTTGCGAGCGCACGTCCGTCGAGTACCCCATGTGGTACTTGACGTCGCTTGAACCCATGACCGACAGCGGATCCAGGTCGTCGAATTCGGCGAAGATCTGCCGCGGGCTCTTGCCCATCAGGTTGGCCAAGACGTTCAGGCGACCGCGATGGGCCATGCCCAGCACGATCTCTTCGGCGCCGGATTCGCCCGCGAATTCGACCAGGAAGTCGAGCAGCGGAATCAGCGCCTTGCCCCCTTCCAGCGAGAAGCGCTTGGCGCCGACGTACTTGGTGTGCAGGAACTGTTCGAGCACTTCCGCTTCGATCAGGCGATCCAGAATGCGCAGCTGAGCGGCCCGGTTGTCGACGAAGGGGTTGTCCAGCCGCTCGATGCGCTCTTGTAGGAAGCGTCGACGGGCCGGGTCGGTGATGTGCGCAAGCTCGACACCCAGCAGATTGCCGTACGCTTGGCGCAGTCGTTCGTGAAGCTGGCGCACCGTCGACGCTTCGCCGGCTCGTGATCCGAACCACAGGCCGGGCGGCGCCGCGCGATCCAGGTCAGCGCTCGACAGGCCGTGATTTTCCGGCAGCAGGTCGGGATGACCGATGGGCGCATTTAGACCCAATGGATCCAGCTGAACCGCCAGGTGTCCGTGGTGGCGGTAGGCGTCGATCAGGCCCCGCAGTGCATAGGCCAGCTCTGCCGATGCGGCCCCAGGGCCCGTCGAGCCGGTCGCACCGACGCTGCTAGGAGCCGCTGCCGAAGGTGGTGTCACCGGCAGGGCTGCGCCGCTTAACAGGGCAGCCAAGGCCGGGTCGACGCCGCGGGGGTCGGCCTGGTAGCGGGCTTCGAGTTCTTCAATGAAACGCAGGTTGGCGCCGAGAGCGGCGACCAAAGACCAGTCAGCAGGTTCGAGGCTCATGGATTTGGAAGTTGGGTCGCTGACGACAGCGATGGAATGCAGCATAAACCTGTTGCGCCCGCGGGGGAACTCTTGTCTGAAGAGGGCCCAGGCGACGCCCCAGCCCCCCACGCCTTCCGCGCAGATCTGTGGACTTACCAGCCCGTGCGCTCTTAGGCTTTGGGCGGGCCGATGTGGCCCCAGCGCTTCAGGTCGTCGAGCGTGTCCAGGATGCTCTGTTCCAAGGGACGGAAGCTCAGGCCAAGCTCGCGCACGATCTTGCCGTGGTCGAAGCGCGGCACGCGGCCGACGTGGGTGCGCAGATAGCTGCCGATGCCCTTGGGCTGCAGGTAGGAGGACAAGCGGACGACGTAATCCCCGACGCTGCAGTCAAAACCCAGGTTGGGCAGCTTGTAGCCTTCGTAGCCCGACTTGCGCATCAGTTCGACCACATCGCGCATCGAGATCGTCGTGTTGGCGCAGATGTAGCGACCGTTGGCCGCCTGCGTCTGCATCGCCAGAATGTGGGCCTGCGCAACGTCGCGCACATCCACGAATCCCCAGGCCAAGTTCATGATGCCCGGATAGGCGCCGGCCAGCAGATCCAGGAACATCTGCGGCGAGGTATTCACCGCCGCGGACAGCGACGGGCCGATTACCAGGAAGGGGTTGATGACCACCAGATCGAAGCCCGGCTTCTCTTCTTCGATGAAGCGCCAGCCTTCTCGTTCGGCCAGCGTCTTTGACAGGTAATAGGCATTGCGGTCCAGCGTCGACTTGGTGTTCCAGTCGGCCTCGGTCAACACGTGATCCGAGTCCGGCTCGTCCGTGATCGCGGCCATCGACGAGGTCAAGACGACGCGTCGCACGCTGCCGGCCTTTTTGCACGACTGCAGCACCGTGCGCGTTCCTTGCACCGCCGGATCGACCAAGTCCTTTTGTGGATCCTGCGCATTGAGCAGATAGGGACTCGCCGTGTGGATGACGTACTCGCAGCCCGCCACCGCCGCGTCGAACGAGCCGGGCTTCATCAGATCGGCCTCGACCAGTTCCAGGTGGGTGGCGGCGTTCGGCAGCGCCCGCAGGTGCGCGACATCCTTTTCCTTTTCTTTGCGCAAGCTGCGCACGGTGCCGCGGACGCGATAGCCACCCGAAAGAAGCTGCGCCACCACGTGCGAAGCGATGTAGCCCGCTGCGCCCGTGACGCAGACTGGGGCCGACGAAACCGGGGGCGAAGAAGCCGTTGAGGGATCGCTGACTGAGCTCAAGGACAAGTTCCTCCAGCGCCCATGGTAGGAGGACAGGACACCCAGGCGGCGAAAAAAATAGCGGCGCAAGGCACTGGACTCAGCACCGTGCAGCGGAACCAAGACGGAACGCGGCGGTCTTGAGCCTGTGCAGCGTCGCGAACCAAAGGCTCAAGTGGGCGCACACCCAGCTGGCCGTGCAGCGTCGAAGGCGGGCGATTGGATGGGGATGGGCTGCTTGGGGTGGGTTACTGCGCGCTGGGCACGACGAGCTGACCTTCGATCTCGCCCATCGGGGCCGCGCCCGAGTTGATGACCAACGTGACATTGCCTTGCCGCAGCGAGTTGATGTCGAGGACGTTGGCGGCTGCGGCCGGAGCGACCTGGCAATAGCCCTGCGCCTTGTCGGCGCCCTTGGAGCCGGTCAGATCGGTGCAAGCCAGGTTCTGCCGCATTCCCATCGGCCCTTTGACCAAGGTCGCAGAGGTGGGATTCGCCACGGTATGCGTCAGGCGAAACGCCAGGAAAGCACCGTCGGCGCTAAGAAAGAACTGTCCCTCGCCCTGGGCTTGCGAGGCACTGCCCATCGGCGGACGCAGCGGAACGTTGAAAGGAACCGCCAAGCTGGGCACCAGCTGACCGCGAATCTCGCCCTTCACGAACTTGTCGCTGTGCACGTTCAGATAGGTGAGTCCGCTTTTGATCAACATGCGCCACAGGTGCTTCTGCGGGCGATACAGCATTGGATCGTCCAGCTGTGCGCGGACCTCTGGGTCGCTGATGATGCCGGTCAGCGGAGTCACGGTGGAAGCCGGCAAGTCCAGCACGTGCGGACCATTGATATTGAAGCCGCCTCGATGCAGGTGCAGACCGGTCACCGTACCCTGCAGGCCACTGTGCTGCAGGCTGTAAGCAAGAGTTCCGTTGGTCTCGTCCAGCGTGATCTGCACGCGGCCCTTGGCTGGCGAGTCGTTACCCGGACTGCTGACGCGACCGGAAAGGGGTGCACTGAGCATCACCACGTCGCGACCGTCATCTGGGCTCAAGGAAAAAAGCTGCGCGCGAATCTCGCCGTTCGGGAATGCTGCGGACGAGATCTGCAGGTAGTAATCACCGACCTTCATGGCCCGTACGGTGTCGGGGTCAAGCATCAGCGTGCCCGACGGATCCAATGGCAGGTCGCGGATGCGTGTGCCGTTGGTGGCAACGCGACCAAGAAACAGCTCCATCTTGGTGGCATTGGGCAGGGAGTGTTTGAGCGTGTAGGAACTTGGACCGCCGCTATCGCTCACCAGAAGCGAAAACGTTCCGTCGGCTGGACTCGCAGTTGGGGGAACCAGCTGTCCACCGGCAAACTCGCCGCGGATCACCGTTCCGGTCGTGCACTCGTGCGCGGGCAGAGAGCAGAACTGTCCAAGCTGGCACTCTTCGTCCAGATTGCAGAATCCCGGGGTCACCCGAGTGCAGCCCACGTTCGCAGCCCAAAGCGACAGCAGCGCCGTACCACCCAGCAGCCCCGAAAACAGCGAGCGCGATCGATTCCAACGCGACCGGACCATGTGCGTCTTTCGCATCGTGACACCTAAGCCGAAGAGGGTTTCTTAGAAGCGGACGTTGAAGGCCACAACAGGAGCTTTGTTCTGTGCTTCGCGCATGTAGCGGTAGTCCGCCACGAAGAGGCCCGCGGCACCACCCAACGCAGCGACGCCACCGACCAGTACGCCAATGCCAGCGTTCTTGGTATCAAGCTCATTCGGGCACAGCTTCTGGCCTGTCATTTGCGGCATGTCGGCTGAACAGACCGGCTGCCCATCGACGCCGATCAGCACAGCGCCCGCAACGACCAGCGCGACACCGACGCCCACCGCGCCCCACTTGGCCAAGTTCAGCGGACGCGTGGGGCCGTACTTCTTCTTCCATTCGGCCGCCGATTTTTCTGCCGCTGCTTTTTCTG
>JAYRFD010000031.1:0-1915 GCA_041908565.1 Polyangia bacterium
ACCCCTCCGTGAAGGGCCCACATTCACACACGGAGGGAAGTCATGAACACGGGGACAAAGCGTTCCGCTCGGCCGATCGGTGCCACTTACGAAGGTAATGTCTCGGTTAGGCGGGCGATCGGGTATGTGCGCGTCTCGACAGACATGCAGGCCAGCGAGGGAATTTCGCTGGAGGCGCAGCAGGTGGCGATCCAGCAGTACTGTGCGCTGCATGGGCTGAGGCTGGTCACGATCTGCCAAGACGTGTTGTCGGGCGGCAAGGATCAGCGACCTGGGCTTCAGGATGCGCTGCGCACGCTGGAGCGCTCGGGCGATGTGCTCGTCGTGCTCAAGTTTGATCGATTAAGCAGGTCGATTCGCCACTTCTGCGAGCTGTACGAGACGTATTTCAAAGACGGGGCGAAGGAATTGGTCGCGATCCGCGAGTCGATCCGGCTCGACTCCGCGCTCGGTCGAGCGTTGATCAACATCCTGCTTGTCTTCGCGCAAATGGAACGCGAAGCGACGGGAGAGCGCACGCGCGAAGCGATCCACCATATTCGGCAGAGCGGCTACCACTTCGGCAAGGCGCCGTATGGGAAGAAGACAATTCCCGCTCCTGACAACCCGCGCATGAAGGTCCTGGTTGATGATGAAGCGGAGCTGGCCGTGATCGCTCAGCTCAAGGCGTGGGCAGCGCAGGATGTCGGCATCACAGAGATGGCGCATCGTCTGAACGCTGCGGGGACGCCACCACCGCAAGGCGAACGCTGGACCAAGAGCCTCATCTACAACCTGCGCTTGCGGCTGAGTCACATTCAGCCGCGCCCGGTAAACGAACGGCACCACACCGATGACGAACTGAAAGAGCGCATGGTCGATCTGCGCAAGCGCGGTCACACCCAAGCGCAGATCGCCGCGATTCTAAATGAGCTGGGCTTTCTGCCGCTGAAGGGTCGTCGCTTCACAGAGAGCAGCGTGCGCAAGCTCTTGGTTCGTTGCAGCGAGACAAAGCTGCTGACGCCGCGCCGTTTCTTGGAAGCGATGCTCGAACGCATGCGGCAGGAGCATGAAGCCGCGGGGCACGACGGGCCGTTCATGCGACCTGGCTATCCGCGGCTGGCCAAGGTGCTGACCGAAGCGGGCTATGCGACGCCGCGAGGACGTGGGCACTGGTGGCCGGGTCAGGTGCAGCAGCTTCTGGAAGGTCGATTCGACCACTACTACAGCGTGCGGTCTTCGTCTGCACTGTAGACGTCGCTGGTTGTAGCCCAGAAAACAAGCAGCCCCCGTCGTGTATGAGACGACGGAGGCCAAGTTCCCCGTAGTGGGCAAACACCCCGTGGAACTGCGGCGCACAGTATTCGCGGGGCTTCATAAACGCAACTGCGCTTGGAGCCTTCCATGAAATCGAGTCCCGTTTCATCTTCTGCTTCTCGTCGGTGGTCTCTGGTCTTGCTCTGCGCGGTGCAGGCGTGTGAGCGGTTCGCGTTCCTGGCGATGCTGCCGATGTTTGTGCCGTACGCGCAGAAGCGGCAGGCGCTGCCCACACCGACCGCACTGATGGTGCTCGCCGTCGTGCAGGCGCTGTCTTATCTGGGCGGCCTTCCCGGCGGGTGGCTCGCTGATCGCAGGCTTGGCGTGCGGCTGGCGACCACGCTGGGCGCGTTGCTGCTGGCCCTGTCGTATGCCGCCCTCGCCCTGGATCGCGCATTGCCATTCTGGCCCGTACTTGGGCTCATGGTCGTCGGACACAGCTTGTTCCGCCCAGGCTTGCATGTGCTGATCGCGCGAACCATGGGCGACGATGAGCAAGCGCGCGAGCGCGGCTTCCTCTGGCACTACCTCGCGGCCAACATCGGCTATTCCGCGGGTGCTCTGTACGGAGAGTGGGCGCATGCGGCGCACGGCTGGGCGACGCTCTTTGGCGGCGCAG